>NZ_JBHWVI010000006.1:0-94444 GCF_042737005.1 Streptomyces sp. NPDC060027 | reverse complement strand
TGGGGGGGTCGCTTTTTTTTTTTAACAGTGCTGGTGGTCGGGGTGTGCCCCCCCCGGTCCCCCCCCCCCCCCGCCGGGGGGCCGCGCGCCCCCCCCCCACGGCGGTACACCTCCGCGCAAGCGGGAGGTGACGTTGCTCCCTCCCACCACAGAGGCGGCCCCTGGGGGGAACCTGGGGAGTATGAACGGCGCTGGGGAGCGCGCGGGGAGTTGCCCGCCGGCCCTACTGTCGCTGGCTCGAACGGCCGGTGACCGATGCCGAGTTCGAGCAGGCCACACGCGCGAACGCGTTGTTCGACGCCCACCGCGAGGATCCGGAGTTCGGCTACCGATTCCTGGCCGACGAAGCCCGCAACGCGGGATCCGACATGGCCGACCGGACCGCGTGGCGGATCTGCCGGGACAACAACTGGTGGAGCGTGTTCGGCAAGAAGCGCGGCAGGATCAAGAAGGCCGGCCCGCCGGTGCACGACGACCTCGTCCGCCGTGACTTCACCGCAACCGCACCGAACCGGCTGTGGCTCACCGATATCACCGAACACGCCACCAGCGAAGGCCCACAGACCGTCGGTCGGCCCGAGCATCCACGGGGTTGAGACGGGATGGGGACCTTGCTGACGTCAGGTTGTGGGCGAGTGAACTGGATGCCGGGCACGAGCGGTTCGTGCACGGGTTCAACCGGTCCGAGCCACGGGAGTCGCCGTCGGCCTCCGGGGCACCACACGCCTGCTGGCCATCCGATCCGCCAGCCACCACCTGGCTGCCGCGCCCCTGGGTGTCCAGCGGGCCGGTGGACGGCGGTGCCGTGCCCGCTTGACCTGCGCGACGGCGGGCGCGACCGAGGCAGCTCAGCCCAGCAGCTCAGCGCTGCCGGCCGGTTCGCGCCGCTCTTGCCCGTTGATGCGGTGCCGTTCGATGGACGAGCGCCGGTACACCTCCTGCCGCACCCGCTGAATCTCGCCGATGGGCCGGTGGTCCTCGCGTGAACGCCACGGCGTGATCGACGTGGCGTCGGCGGCCGCCAGGTTGTCGTCCCCGCCGATAGCCTGGCGCGGGAGATCCACCCGAGCGACCGTCACCCAGGGGGACAGGTCCTCGGGCCACTTGACGGACGTGTTGTCCACCTGCATACGGGCCAGATCGGTGTTGAGCTGGACCTGGAGCTCGAAGGAGTGGTCTCGCTCCGCGGCCTCGGCCACCAGGGTGCGGCGGAATGCCTCATTGTCCGCGCGCACGTCCACGATCTGCTGCGTGATGGAGGCCAGGGACGCGGCGGTCGGCACGGTACGGATCTTGGCGATGTGTTCGCCGTACCGGAAGGCGCCCATGCTGTTGTAGGTGTACGACAGCAGGTTCCTGCGCGGGACACCGGTGAACGACAGCATGGCGAGCAGTTCGTCCCACAGCCAGCTGTCGGGATCGGTGAGCGTCAGCCGACGGGTCAGGAACTCCGCCATCCAGGTCTTGCGGCGGGCCGGGTCCACGAGGGCCTCGGGCAATTCGGCGAACAGATCCTCGATCACCATGTAGTCGTAGGCCGTGTTCGCGAAGAAGACATCGTTGTTGATCAGGTTGAGGTCGAAGGTGCCGCTGTCTCGTTCGTCGTCCAGCAGCGAGGGGCCGGCAACTCCGAACAGCTTGATGCCCATTCCGCAAGCCGCGCCCAGCTGGTGGTCGGGGCGGTCGTGGCCCAAGCCGTTCGAGTAGCGGACGACGGCGTCGTACGCGGTCGGCCGTGCGAAGATTCCCTGCCGGTAGAAGCCAGGATTGTCACCAACCGTGACCGTGGCCTTGAGGAGGCCGTAGGTCTTGCCGTGGGCCGTGCGGACAGCGCGGCCGACGGTCTCGCGCTCGACCGAGGCGCGAGTACGGCGCGCAACCTGGGCGATGACTGCTTCCATCTCCTCCTGGCAGGAAGGGCGTTCGATGGGCCGGTAGTCCTCGTAGCGAACAGGATTCATTGTGCCGCTCCCTCTCGTGGGGTACTGCGCACAGACGCTAGTACGCAATTTAATTGTGCACAACATAACTGTGGGCGATCGCACGTTCCCAGCACCGAATCGTCGGTGCTGGCTACTCGTCGGTGCCCAGTGCGTGGGATGCGGCTCAGAGGGACGACGGACAGAAATGAACGGCTCCCACAAGCAGTCCCGTCACTACCTGGTCTGTCCAGCCAAGGTCCGCTGGCGCATCGAGCACGACTACCGCGAACTCAACACGGCCTGGGCCCGGACCACTTCGCAAGCCGATCCTGGGCGGCCGACACCACCACGTCACCCTCGTGACCGCCGCCCACGTCTTCCTCAACCCCATGACCACTGGAAGCGCGAGACCCACCTCTTCACGGCGCACTGCGGCAACCGATCACCGTTCAGAAGTGCCGATGTTCGCGTCCTCGTCGCCGGTGCCCGGGCCGTTGAGGGTGACGCCATCGCCACCGTTGAACTCCTGGCCACAGTCCACGTGCCGCACGTCGTTGACGGCAGACGGGTGCGTGGTTGTGGCCTCTGTTGGCGCTGGCGAGCCCGCTGCCGATCAGGCGGATGCCGCGGACCAGGTGGAGGTTTCTGTGCTGGGGAGCCCTGCCAGTGTTTCAGCCACCGGCTTCCCCTTTGCTGCTCGGTGAGCCACTAACTGGTAGAAGAGGCGCTGATGCTGCCGGAAGGACTGGCGGAAGGACTGGCGGAGGAACTGGCGGAGGGCCTCGCGGAAGGGGTTGCCGTCTGCGAGGGCGAGCTGGGGCGGCGGCTGCTGGAGGCTCGGGAGGTCGGCTTCGCCTTCACTGGTGGCGGCGCACTGGTGGTGGCGGGAGGCCGAGAGACCGGTGACGTGCTGCGAGTCGCCGTTGGCAGAGGACGCCGAATTCCGTCACCGTTTCGGTCCAGGACGCCCTTCCGGGCCGGGTGCGTGGTCACACGCTCCGGTGAAGCCTGTGAATCGGGAACGCGGACCCCGGGCTCTTCGGGGGACGGCTGTTCCGGGATCGAGGCTGCTCGTGGGGCCGTCGACTGGGGAAACACCGATGCGGTGGCCAGGCCTCCGAGGAGGGTGAAGGCGGCTGCGGCAAGGGACCGGACGGCATACTTCTTCAGCCGCGCCGGACGGTCGTACGGGTCAGCCGACAGGTCTTGCGAGGCAGTCGGTGACCCGGGAAGGGGCGACCCGGAGGAGCTCGGTCCCCGACTCAAGCGGACCTCCGGCATCGCGGCCTCGACGGCCGGAGCACCGCCTCTCCGATCGCTCAGCTGTGCCATGCCGGGGTCGTATGCCCCACACTCTGGGCAGGTAACGGCGCCGTTGAGCGTGCGGCTGCACGGGATGCAGTAGTCCATGAAGCGACCGTCCTCAGGCCTTGAGTTGACGGGAGCAAAGGTGCACCCACCCCGGGCAGCAGTCGGCGGTGGGGAGACGCCGCTTGGTTTGTTTCGGACCGATCTTTGACATGTACGAACCTCACTTACCGGTCTATAGGTGGGTCACCGGCTACTGGGTTCAACGGGGCGCATCGAATGAGTGCTCACCCGCAGACTGAAATGTGGGGTATGTAACTCTGCTGGAAGGGACGTTGATGACCGGGACGGCGCGGCAGCCTCGGCGTACGAGCCGAACGGTTGCGGCTCGATCCGGGCCGAGTGCTGCTCACTTCCCACGGCTCGACGTCCCCTGGGCGCAATTTCTTCGCTCCTGCGATGGCCTGGGGCAAGGCGGTCAGGCTGAGGAGAGTCCCACGGGCAGCAGCAACCGCACTGCGACCACAACCGGTGTCTCGGCGGCCGCCGAGTCTGCTCCCACCTTCGAGACCTGCCAGACCGCGGGAGGGCAACCAGAATTGAGCACTTACCGGCATGGAGGTGAGGCGCGCCAGACTGCCGGGGCCGACGCGGCGACAGCGGTCGCATCAGCGGGCTTTTGGTCAGCACCAAACCAGCACGGGAGTCAGCACCGCACCGTCAAATCACCCCGCACTACGCGTCCCGGACAGCGCTCGGTTCGACCACCTTCGAGCCCCCGAACCGCCCGTCCGCGAACCGGCATGGTGGCCGCACGCATAAGCAAGCCTCGAACTATGTTGCCCCACCACATGTGCCCTTGACGTGCGTCTTCCTACCGTGTGCCAACACGTACCCGTCCCCACCGCACACGAGGAAGTGGCGCACATGGCCTCCGCAGCAACCTCTCCCCCGACACCGTCGAATCTCAAGCGCATCGTCGCCGCCAGCCTCATCGGCACCACCATCGAGTGGTACGACTTCTTCCTCTACGGCTCGGCCGCCGCCCTGGTCTTCAACAAGCTGTTCTTTCCCGGATCCGACCCGCTCGTCGGCACCCTGCTTTCCTTCCTGACGTACGCCGTCGGGTTCGCGGCCCGGCCGCTGGGCGCGCTGGTCTTCGGGCACTACGGCGACCGGCTCGGACGCAAGAAGCTGCTGGTGCTGAGCCTGTTGCTGATGGGCGGGGCGACGTTCGCGATCGGTCTGCTGCCCACGCACGCGACCGTCGGCGCGGCGGCCCCCGTCCTGCTGACCGTACTGCGCCTGGTGCAGGGCTTCGCGCTGGGCGGCGAGTGGGGCGGTGCCGTCCTGCTGGTGTCCGAGCACGGCGATGCCGAGCGGCGGGGGTTCTGGGCGTCGTGGCCGCAGACCGGAGCACCCGCGGGCCAGCTCCTGGCGACCGGCGTCCTCTCGTTCCTGACCGCCACCCAGTCGGACGACACCTTCGTCTCCTGGGGCTGGCGCATCCCCTTCCTGCTCTCCGGTGTCCTGGTCGTCGTCGGTTTGTGGATACGTCTGTCTGTCGATGAATCGCCCGTCTTCAAGCAGGCGTTGGCCCGGGCAGAGGCCCGTAAGTCGGCTGGGACGGACAAGGCGGAGAAACTTCCGCTGGTCTCCGTCCTGCGGCACCACTGGCGGGACGTGCTCGTCGCGATGGGCGCCCGCATGGCCGAGAACATCAGCTACTACGTGATCACCGCCTTCATCCTCGTGTACGCCACCACCTCCGCCGGGGTCTCCAAGCAGACCGCGCTCAACGCCGTCCTCATCGCCTCGGCCGTGCACTTCGCCGTCATCCCGGCCTGGGGCGCGCTCTCCGACCGCGTCGGCCGCCGCCCCGTCTACCTGTTCGGCGCCGCGGGAATCGGCCTCTGGATGTTCCCGTTCTTCTCCCTGATCGACACCGGCGGCTTCGGGAATCTGGTCCTCGCCGTCACCGTCGGCCTGGTCCTGCACGGCGCCATGTACGCACCTCAAGCCGCCTTCTTCTCCGAGATGTTCGCGACCCGGATGCGCTACTCGGGTGCCTCCATCGGCGCCCAGTTCGCCTCCGTCGCGGCGGGCGCGCCCGCACCGCTCATCGCGACGGCGCTGCTCTCCTCGTACGACAGCTCGACTCCCATCTCCCTGTATGTGATCGGGGCGGTCGTCCTGACCCTGGTCGCCGTGGGCCTGGCGAAGGAGACTCGCAGCCGCGACCTGTCCGACATCGAGGCCACGACCGACGAGCGGCCCGCTCCCGCGACGCCGGCGGACGCCCGTACCGTCTGACCGAGGCCCGCGCCCCTGATCCCCGTACGCGATCCGCGTGCGGGGATCAGCGCGGTGCGTCCGACGACAACCGGTGCAGTCGCAGGGCGAGTTGGATCTCCAGTGTGCGGGCCGGGCTCTGCCAGTCGTCCCCGAGCAGGCGCCCCACCCGCTCCAACCGCTGCGCGACGGTGTTCACATGCACGTGCAGGGCGTCCTTCGTGCGCGCGGGGCTCATGCCGCTCGCGAAGTACGCGTCGAGGGTGTGCAGGAGGTCGGTGCCGCGCCGTTCGTCGTAGGCGACGACTCCGCCGATGGTGCGGTCGACGAACCCGGATATGTCCCGGTCCCCTGCGAGGAGCAGTCCCAGGAAACCGAAGTCCTCGGCAGCCGCGCCGCCGCCGGCCCGGCCGAGCATGCGCAGTGCCTCCAGACAGCGTCGGCCCTCCGCGTACGCCGAGGCCACCGCTTCGGGGCGCGACGCGAGCCGGTCGACGGGCGCCGAGGCACCGACACTGACCGCTTCGTGGACGGCGGTACCGAGGTGGTTGGCCGTGCGGCGGGCCAGTGTCGTCGCGGTGTCCCCGGGTCCGAGGGGGAGCAGCAGGACGGTGCCACCGTCGCGGGCGGCCGCCAGTCCGTGGCGGGTGGTGGCGAGATGCGACGCGGCGGACCACAGCCGTCTGCGTGCGCTCGCCTCCTGGTCGGCGTCGGCGGCCGTGACGTCGAGTCGGGCCGCGAGCACCACGTGGAGGCCGTCGAGGTCGGCGTGCAGTCGCGCGGCCCGCTCGCGCAGCAGCCTCGGATCGCGGTCCCGGGCGTCCAGCAGGTCGTCCAACAGCTCGCCGCGTACGCGCTGTTCGGCTTCTGAGGCCGAGCGTCTGGCGAGCAGGAGCAGCGATGTCACCATGGCGGCGCGCTCCAGGGTGCGCTGGTCGACGGGGTCGAGGCCCGGGTGCCCGCGGAGCACCAGGGCGCCGAGCAGCTCGCCGCCGGCTGCCACCGCGGTGACCCAGTCGTCCCCGTGTCGCACGGCGTGGCCGTCGGTGCGGGCGGCCTCCACGGCGGTGGCCGGTGTGGCGCCGGGCTCGGCGAACTCGACCGTGCCGTCCAGGACTTCGGACACCGCGGCGGCCACGTCATGGACTCCCCCGCCGCGCAGCACGAGTTCGGCGAGCCGGTCGTGGACGTCCGAGGCGCGCTCGATCACTCCGCTGCGGTCCCGGATGATGTCGTTGGCTCGGCCCAGGCGGTCGAGGGCGGATCGGGTGTCCGCCAGTGCGTTCGCCGTGTCGATGGCCGCCGCGGCCAGGGCCGCGAAGGAGCCGAGCAGTGCGATCTGTTCCCGCTCGAAGACGCGCGCCCGGCGGTCCGCCGCGAACAGCACGCCGATGACCTGGGGTCCGATCATCAACGGCACGCCGAGAATCGCGACGAGCCCCTCGTCCCGTACGCCCGCGTCGATGGTGCGGGTGTGCTGGAAGCGTTCGTCCTTGAAGTAGTCATCGGTGACATAGGGGCGGGCGGTCTGCGCGACGAGCCCGCCCAGTCCCTCCCCCATGCCGAGCCGCAACTGCTGGAAGCGAGCGGCGACCGAGCCTTCGGTGACACGCATGTAGGTGTCGCCTTTGGCCGTGTCGTTCAGGCTGAGATACGCGACGTCGGTGCCCAGCAGGGATCGGGCCCGCTGCACGATCGCCTGCAGCACGGCGTCGAGGTCGCGCAGGCCCGCGAGGTCGTGCGCGGTCTCGAAGAGCGCGGAGAGTTCGGCCTCGCGGCGGCGCCGTCCCTCTATCTCCGTGCGCACGCGAAGGGCGAGCAGCTTGGCCTGTTCGAGCGCGGCGACGCGGTCGGCGGGCAGGCCCTCGGCGCGGGCGAGCAGCACCGGCTGCTCGTAGGCGTCGGCGGTCGCTCCTCTGGCCAGGAGTTCCAGGAACGGCGCTTCCACGCTGTCGGCGGAGCGCTCGGCTGATGGCAGGTGATCGCGGGACATGGCAACAGGATGGCGCATCCGCGGATCGGCGCCGCGGCCCTGTGGATAACTCACGACCTGCTCCGATACGGCTCGGCGCGGGGCGGGCTTCGACCTCGCTCAGTGCGCGGTCCAGCCGCCGTCCAGCGTCAGCGATGTTCCGGTCATGAAGGCCGCCTGCGGTCCGCAGAGGTAGGCCACCGCCTCGGCGACCTCCGCCGGCTCGATGAGTCGCTTGACGGCGCTGTCCTTCAGCAGAATCTCGGTCAGGACGCGTTCCCGCGGGATGCCGTGCGTCCGTGCCTGGTCGGCCAGTTGTTTCTCGACCAGTGCGGTGCGCACATAGGCGGGGTTCACACAGTTCGAGGTGACGCCGTGGGGTGCGCCTTCGAGGGCCGCGGTCTTCGAGAGGCCTTCCAGGCCGTGTTTCGCGGCGACGTACGCCGACTTGAACGCCGAGGCACGCAGACCGTGGACGGAGGAGATGTTGACGATGCGGCCCCAGCCCTGCCCGTACATATGGGGCAAAGCTCCGCGAATGAGGCGGAACGGCGCCTCCAACATCACGGTCAGCACCGTGTGGAACACCTCGGGCGGGAATTCCTCGATGGGGCGGACCATTTGCAGCCCGGCGTTGTTCACGAGGACATCGGTGCCCGCCGCGGCCTGTTCCGCGGCGTCGAGGTCGGTGAGGTCGAGGACGTGCGGCTCGACGGTCCCGGCCAGGCCGTGTATCTCGTCGGCCAGGGTCTCCAGGCCTCCGGCATCCCGGTCGACCGCTCTCACCTTGGCTCCGGCGGCGGCGAGCCGCAGCGCGCAGGCGCGGCCGATGCCGCTCGCGGCGCCGGTGACGAGGGCGGTGCGGCCGCCGAGGTCGAGTGCGGAAGCGTGGGAGCCCGGGAGGGCGCTGGGCGCGGTCATGGCTCGACCCTAGGCAGCACCCACGCCCCAACCGATGTGGTCAGCCCACACACTTCACACTCAGGTCATAGGCTCGAACCATGTGGGTGCGTCAACCAGCGCCTGCTTGATCCGGACGAGGGCCTGCTCGTTCAGCTTCGGCAGTGCGTCCACGTCGAACCAGTCGACCTGGAGCGACTCGTCGTCATTGACACGCGCCTCACCTCCGACGGCGCGGCACCGGAGCGTGGTGTCCATGAACTGGCAGACGTCGCCGTTGGCGAAGGTCACCTGCTCCCCGGCCCGGACCAGGACAACGCGTTCGACCTCGACATGCACGGCGGTCTCCTCGTACACCTCGCGCACGGCGCAGGCCGCCGGCTGCTCTCCCGGATCCGGAATTCCGGAGATGAGCGCCCACTGGTGGTTGTCCGAACGCTGCCCGAGCAGAACCCTGCCCTCGTCGTCGAAGACCACGGCGGTCACCCCCGGCATCCAGAGGAGCTGGTGGCCCGCGAAGGCCCGGATCTCGCGGATGAAGTCGGGAGTAGCCATGGCCCGAACCCTAACGGCGCGATTCCGTCACCTCGGCACGGGCCCCGGACCGCGTCCTAGGCGTCGGTGTTCCGCCGCGCGCGCAGCGCGGTCGCCGCGGCCCAGCCGAGGCCACCCGCCGCGACCAGCACCAGGAACATCTCGGGGATGACGCCGAGCCGGGTGGCCGGGGTCTCGTAGGAGCGCAGCGGCACCTTCTGGACCAGCGAGTCGGCGACGAACATCCCGGTCTTCTGTGTGATCCTCCCGTCCGGCATGATCACGGCGCTGACACCGCTCGTCACGGGCACGGTGACGGTGCGGCTGTGCTCGACGGCGCGGACGCGGGACATGGCGAGCTGCTGGTAGGTCATCTCGCTGCGGTCGAAGGTCGCGTTGTTGCTGGGCACCGAGATGATCTGCGCGCCGTCGGTGACGGTGCTGCGCACGGCCCAGTCGAACGCGGCCTCGTAGCAGGTGGCGAGGCCGACCTCGGTGCCGTTCATGGTGAAGACACCCGGCTCGGTGCCGCGGCTGAAGTCCTGGCGCACCATCGACGTCCAGTTCCCGTTGATGGCTCCGAGCAGCGAACGCAGCGGAAGGTACTCGCCGAACGGCTGGACCTGCCGCTTGTCGTACGTGTCGACCGGGCCCTTGGCCGGGTCCCACAGGATCTGCTCGTTGTAGAGCTTGCCGTCCCGCTCGACGACCCCGCCGACGGAGATGGGGGCGCCGATCGCCTTGGCGGCCCCGTCGATCACGTAGCGCGCGTCGGCGTTGGCGAACGGGTCGATGTCCGAGGAGTTCTCCGGCCACAGCACCAAGTCGGGCTTGGCGACCTTGCCCGCCTTGACCTCGGCGGCCAGGCGCTGGGTCTCCCGCACGTGGTGGTCGAGGACGGCGCGCCGCTGGGAGTTGAAATCCAGTCCCGCGCGCGGCACGTTGCCCTGGATCAGTGCGACGGTCGTCGTGCCGTTCTCGGCCTTGTCGCTGACCAGCGTCCGCGCGGCCAGCGCCCCGACGACCGGGACGGCGACGCTGAGCAGCGCCACCGCGGCGGCGCCGCGACGCAGGACCCGGGTGCCGCGCGCCTCGACGGCCAGGCGGGCGATCTCGTAGAGCCCGAAGCCGCACAGCACGACCGCGAAGCCGAGCACCGGAGTGCCACCGAGCGCGGCGAGCGGCAGGAAGACACCGTCGGCCTGCCCGAACGCGATCTTGCCCCAGGGAAAGCCGCCGAAGGGCGCACGCGCGCGTGCCGCCTCTCCCGCGATCCAGATGGCCGCCGCCCACAGCGGCCACCCCGGCAGCCGGGAGACGAGGGTGATCCCCGCGCCGACGAGCGCGACGTAGACCGCCTCCACCGCGACCAGCGCGAGCCAGGGACCGGAGCCGACCTCGACCCCGGTCCACACCAGCAGCGGTAGCAGGAATCCGAGGCCGAACAGATAGCCGAGGCCGAGACCGGCCTTCCAGCCGCGACCGCGCAGGGTCCAACCGAAGACCGCGAAGGCCGGCAGGGCCAGCCACCACAGGGTCCGTGGCGGGAAACTGACGTACAGCAGCACTCCGGAGAGCGCCGCGGCGGCGGCCGGAACCAGGCGACGCACCAGGGCGGCACCGCGCGGAGCGGGCACGGCCTGGGGTTCGAGCTGTTCCGGCTCGTCTACGGTGGTTGCGGTGGCGGTCACTTGGGGAGTGTACGGCGCTTGACCTGGGCGCCGACAGCTCGGTCTCGATGGGCGGAACACCGCTCGGCGGGTTCCCTCGCACGCGTCTGCCGCAACGTTCCTGCACAACATGTCCCCAAACCGGCGCATCACCCGTTACGGTGTGCCCGAGCCTCTGACGTGCGGCCTGATCCGGTGACGGCACCCGAGGTCGGGCGGAGTCGGGGGGCGACGGGGTGGGTTCCACGGGGATGGTCTCCACGGCTGATTCGGCGGCCACGGGCGAAAGACGCAGCGGCGCGGACGGCGCCGGCGTGGCCGTGCTCGCGGCGTGTGCCGCCTGGTCGCTGATCACGGCGACCGCGCACGACGGCCGGCCCGAGGGCATGCTGCTGGCCGTGCTCGCCGTGGCGGCGGGCTACGCCTCGGGGCGGATCTTCGGAGCACTCCTGCCGGTCGCCGCCCCCTGCGCGGGCGCGCTGGCCGGGCTCGGCCTCGCGATCGCCACACCCGGCCCGCAGATCATCCTGGAACTCGGCCACAGCGGCGCCACGGCCGCCCTTCTGACTCTCTCCTCCGGCGCCGCGTGCTGCGCCGCCTGGGCCGCACGCCCGCCCGCCCTGCGTCTCGTACTGCGCCTGCTGGCCGCCGGGATCGCGGTGACGGCCGCGGTCCTGGGATCGACCACCGGATTCGTCACCTGCGTCGGGGTCCTGCTGTGCTCTCTCGCCGCCGCCCGTGTGCGACGCCGCGCACTCGCCCTCACGGGCCTGGCAGCCGCCGCGGTGTTGGTGACCGGGGCGACCTGGGCCATCGGCGAGGACGCGCTGCCGGGCGGACTGACCGCGTCCCTGGAGGGCGAGCTCACCGAGCACAGGGTCGAGCTCTGGCACGACGCCCTGCGCATGACCCGTACCGATCCCGCTCTGGGGGTCGGACCCGGACGATTCGGAGAGTTCAGTCCCACGGTCACCCAGTCGCTGCTGCCCGACGGCAAACCCCATTCCGCGCCCTTGCAGCAGGCCGCCGAACAGGGCCTCGTCGGCGTGGCCCTGCTCGCGGCGGCGTTCTGCTGGGTCCTGTTCGCGCTGTTGCGCTCGCCGCGTTCCACGCCGATCGCGCTGACGACGGGCGCGGCCCTGACGGCGCTGGCCGCCATCGCCTCGATCGGCAACGCGCTGAGTTTCATGACGGTGACCGCGGGCGCGGGACTGCTCGCCGGGCTCGCGACCGCGCGCCCCTTCACCACGATCGAGCCGGACTACGTCCCGGCCCCGGCCCGGCGCTCCGACGATCACCCGCAGTCATGAGGCGACGTCTACGTCGGACGTCAGCGCACCACACCGGACGTGCCCGGGGGCAGATGGCCGCGGATGATCCGTACCGCCGCCTCGGCGTTGTCCACGGTGATCGTGAACGTGTGGCCGTCGCCCAGGCGCAGCACCACGCCCTCGCCTCGTCGGACGATGACGGCGGTTCCCTGCTCGGGCCGCCAGCGATACCCCCAGCCGCCCCACTGGCGCGGGGTGACCTGAGGTGCGAAGTCGGCGCCGACGACCGTCGAGAGCGGGATGCGGCGGCGCGGCAGCCCCATGTGGCCGCAGCGCACCTCCAGACAGTCCTTGTCCACCGTCACGGCGACATTTACGAACGCGAGCGTGCCGAAGAGGATGAGCAGTCCGGCGGCGATGCAGCCGATGACGGACATGATCAGCGGGGCCGTGCCCGACGTCCAGCCGGAGTCGACGGCCAGCTCGATCCCGAGCGCCAGGCAGGCCAGGCCGCCTATGGCGGGCAGCAACTGAACGCGATTCCTCGCGTGCCCGGTCCACAGGGCCGGGTGCGGTGAGGTTTCGCCGTGGGGGTGGTCCCTCATGTCCATGAGAGTACTCAGGTTCCGCTGCGCGGGCACCGGGTCGCGGAGTGTTACTCCGCCGGGTGGACGAGCTTGTCGCCGCAGGAGACCGAGCGGTGACGGACCGTGCCCGTACGCCGGGTGTCCGCACGTTCACCACCGGTGTCCGCGAGACGGACGCCTTCACTGACAAGCAGGCGTTATGAGGGTGGAACAGGGGTGCGGTCGTCGCTCAGCGCGCGGGGCTGACGGCCGCCAGCATGCGGCCTTCCTCATAGGTGAGCGCGGTCGCGGGCAGCATGCCCTCGCGCCCGCTCAGCAGCACCGTGACCGTGGAGCCGGCGGGGGCCGCGGGGTCCGGCATCTCGCCGATCCGGCGCAGTGCCTGAGCGGCGACCGCCCCGGCGGAACCGTGCAGGACGAGCGGCGGGCGCCCCGGGCGCTGCACGGCGGCACGGATGCGCTCGGCGACCAGTTCGTAATGGGTGCAGCCCAGGACGACGGCCCTTACATCCTCGGGGGTGCGCGCGGCGGCCGCGGCGATCGCGGCGTCGATGGCCGCCTGGTCGGCGTGCTCCACCGCGTCCGCGAGTCCGGGGCAGGCCACCTCGGTGACGTCCACTCCGTCGGCGAACTGGTCGATGAGTCCCCGCTGGTACGGGCTGCCGGTGGTGGCGGGCGTGGCCCAGATCGCGACGGGCCCGCCGCCCGCGGCGGCCGGCTTGATCGCCGGGACGGTGCCGATGACGGGCACTTCCGGCTCCAGGCGGGCGCGCAGGGCGGGCAGGGCCCGTACGGAGGCGGTGTTGCAGGCGACGATCAGGGCGTCGGGCCGGTGCAGTGCGGCGGCCTCGGCGACGGCGAGGGCGCGTGCCGTGACGTCTTCCGGAGTCCTCGGTCCCCAGGGCATGCTGCCGGGGTCGGAGGAGAGGACGAGATCGGCGTCGGGCCGCAGTCGACGCACCGCGACAGCAGCGGCGAGCAGTCCGATTCCGGAGTCCATGAGCGCGATCTTCACCCGGTCACCATAGACGATCCCTCTCGACGGGAGTCTGTGGTGGGGCAGACTGCGACAGGTGAGCGCCCTCGTGTGGATCGCTGTCGGATCACTGGCCGCGTGGCTGTGGCTGCTGCTCGGCCAGGGCTTCTTCTGGCGTACGGACGTGCGGCTGCCCGCACGCCACGAGCCGGCCGACTGGCCTTCCGTCTGTGTCGTGGTGCCGGCCCGGGACGAGGCCGGCGTCCTGCCCGAGAGCCTGCCCTCGCTCCTCGCCCAGGACTATCCGGGGCGGGCCGAGATCTTCCTCGTCGACGACGGGAGCTCGGACGGCACGGGAGAGCTGGCCCGCGAGCTGGCACGCCGGCACGGCGGACTGCCGCTCACCGTCGGCTCACCGGGTGAACCGCCGCCGGGCTGGACGGGCAAGCTGTGGGCCGTGCGCCACGGCATCGGCCTCGCCCGCGCGCGGGACCCCGAATATCTGCTGCTGACCGACGCGGACATCGCGCACGCGCCGGACAGCCTGCGGGAACTGGTGGCGGCGGCGCGCACGGGTGGTTTCGACCTGGTCTCGCTGATGGCGCGGCTGCGGGTGGAGAGCCTGTGGGAGCGGCTCGTCGTGCCGGCGTTCGTCTACTTCTTCGCGCAGCTCTACCCCTTCCGCCGGATCGCGGTGAAGGGCTCGCGGACGGCGGCCGCGGCGGGCGGCTGCGTCCTGCTGCGCGCGGACACCGCCGAGCGGGCGCGGATCCCGGACGCGATCCGGCATGCCGTCATCGACGACGTGGCGCTCGCCCGCGCGGTCAAGCGGGATGGCGGCCACATCTGGCTGGGCCTCGCCGAGCGGGTCGACAGCGTGCGCCCGTATCCGCGGCTCCACGATCTGTGGCGCATGGTCTCGCGCAGCGCGTACGCCCAGCTGCGGCACAGCCCTCCGCTGCTCGCCGGAACGGTCGCCGGGCTCGCGGTGGTGTATCTGGTGCCGCCGGTGGCCCTCCTGGCCGGGCTCGCCGCGGGGAACGTGTGGGCGGCGGCGGCCGGAGGGCTCGCCTGGCTGCTGATGGCGACGACGTATGTGCCGATGCTCCGCTACTACCGGCAGCCCGTGTGTCTCGCTCCCCTGCTGCCGGTCACCGCGTTCCTCTATCTCCTCATGACGGTCGATTCCGCGGTGCAGCACTACAGGGGGCGCGGTGCGGCCTGGAAGGGCCGCACCTACGCCCGCCCCGACACCGCCCTCGACGAGAACTGAGGGACAGGGCCCGACGGTCATTTCCTGCCGGGCGTCCAGTTCATGCCCCAGCCGTAGGCGTAGTCGACCGTGCGCTGCGGGCTCACGCCGCGCTCGGGGATCAGGTACCGCGCCTCGCGCTGGACGACCATGTCGGTGCCGTTGCCGGTGATGAGGGCGAGCGCGCAGACCGTGGAGGGCACTGTGCACTCGTCGAGCGAGAAGTCGATCGGCGCGCCGTTCAGCGGCTGCAGGGTGACCGTGGCATGCAGGTCGGCGAAGGACCGCGCGCCTTCGTAGATGGTCACGAAGATGAGGATGCGCCGGAAGCTCTGCTTGTGGTCGAGGTTGATGGTGAGGTTCTCGCCGCTGGCCACGGCCCCGGTGCGGTCGTCCCCGTCGAGATGGATGAACGGCGGCTGGTGCAGCGCCCCGAAGGCGTTGCCCAGCGCCTGGACGACTCCCTTGCGGCCGTCGGACAGCTCGTACAGCGCGCACAGGTCGAGGTCGAGGTCGGCGTGCATGGCGACGGCCCGGCCGCGCTTGCTGCCCCACCCCTTGAACTGCTTGCGCACCTCCCAGTTGAGGTTCACGCGCATGGCACCGGATGTTCCGCCCTGTTTGCTGAGCGAGACGGACGGCGCCTCCTTGGTGAGCGTCACCTTGGTCAGGCGGACCGGCGCTGGAGGGGCCGCGGGCGGCTGCGGAGTCATGGGCGGGGCCATCGGCGGCGGCATGGTCACGGGCGGGGCGACCGGCGGCGGCATGGTGACCGGGGCCGCCACGGGGGGCGGGGGTCCCTGGACGAGGGTGGCGGACCCCTGCGGCGCGGGGGCGGCCGGTGCCGCGTGCTGCGGCTCGTCCACCGCTATCCCGTAGTCGGTGGCCAGTCCTTCGAGGCCGCTTCCGTAGCCCTGTCCGACGGCGCGGAACTTCCAGGCGCCCTGGCGCCGGTAGAACTCGCCCAGCACGAAGGCGGTCTCCACGGTCGCGTCGGCGCTGTCGAAGCGGGCGAGCTCCGTGCCGTGCTGGGCGTCGAGCACCCGTATGTACAGACCGGGTACGCGCCCGAAGGAGCCACCGTCCGCGGAGGCGGCCAGGACGACGGTCTCGATGACGGGCTCCGCGCGCGCGAGGTCGACGAGCAGCGCGTCACTCACCTGGCCGCCGTCGTTGCGCTTCCCCTCGTGGCGCACGGCGCCCGAGGAGTGCGTCGGCTGGTTGTAGAAGATGAAGTCGGCGTCCGAACGGACCTTTCCGGACACCAGCAGAAGGGCGGAGGCGTCCACATCGGGCACCCCCGGTCCTGAACGCCACCCCAATTCCACCCTGAGTGCGGTCGTCGGGACAGGAACATTCGATCCCTTAGGCATTGACATGTACGCCCCCATCACGTGTCTCCGCGCCGGTACGCGTCCCGAGCGGACCGCCGGCTCCGTTCCCGCCAAACCTAATCCCCCGGCCCGCCGAACTCCCATGACTCTCACTGGAAGATCCAGGTCAACCGCCGGTAACCCGTCCGCAGCTCGGCCTTTACACGATCTCAACCATCTTTGACGTCCTTTTTTGCCGAGTTCGCTCGCATTGGGGATCCCGCGCCACTGCCGACACGGAAAACAACCCTCTTATCGGTCTCCCCAACCAGCACATCGTGGGCTTAACTTATGTGCCATGACCTCCCCCCGCTCCACCTATGGCGGCGGTTACTACTCCGCCTTCCAGGACACCCCGATCTACGACTCCCTCGTCGCCGAGCGGGGTACCCCTCAGATCGCCCCGATCCGGGTCCCTTCCGCCTACGACTCGGGCAACAACCTCCCGGCACTGCCGTCCGCGCTCCCCGCGCTGCCGGCCGGCCCCTCGCACCAGTACGGCTACCAGCAGGCCCAGCAGCCTTCGCCGCTGCAGCAGGCCCCCGCGCCGTACATCCCGCAGCAGGCCGGCTCGCCTCGGGGCTATCCCGGCCCCCAGCCGCAGCAGCCCCGCCCGATGGCGAGCGGCACGGGCTACGAGGCGATGCGCCCCGCGGCTCCCCGGCCCGCCCCGGCTCCCTACCAGGACCCCTACAACGGGCAGCAGTACCGCGGGTACTGACCTCCTCGGACCGGATTGTCGGTGCTTCCTGGCACCATGGCGGTCATGGGGAACGCGCAGCTGCACTCGATTCACGTCCATCCGGTCAAGGCGTTCCGGGGCCAGTCACCCCGGGAGGCCGAGGTGGAGCCCTGGGGGCTGGCCGGAGACCGACGCTGGGTCCTGATCGACGACGGGGGAAAGGTCGTCACGCAACGCGAGCAGCCGCGTATGGCGCTGGCCGCCGCCGAGATTCTCTCCGGCGGCAGCCTTCGTCTGTCCGCCGAGGGCCGCGAGCCGGTGAGCGTTCCCGTGCCCGAGCCCATCGGCACGACGACCGTGCAGATCTTCGGCGACAAGGTGGAAGCGGTCCTCGCCGACCCGGCCGCGCACGCCTGGTGCAGCGGCTACCTGGGCGCCGATGTGCGCCTCGTCCACATGGACGATCCCGCCACGCGCCGACCCGTCGACCCGGAGTTCGCCCTGCCGGGCGAGACGGTGAACTTCGCCGACGGCTATCCCCTGCTCGTCACGGCGCTCGGTTCGCTGGACGCGCTCAACTCCTTGATCGCGCAGGGCGACCACGCCGACGAGGGTCCCCTGCCGATGAACCGCTTCCGGCCGAACGTCGTCGTCTCCGGCACCGACGCCTGGGCCGAGGACGACTGGTCGCGGATCGCCATCGGCGAGGTGACCTTCCGGGTGACCAAGATGTCGGGGCGCTGCGTCGTCACCACGACCGACCAGGACACCGCCGCGCGCGGCAAGGAGCCGCTGCGCACGCTCGCCCGCCACCGCCGCTTCGCCGGCAGGCTGATCTTCGGGCAGAACCTGGTGCCCGAGTCCCGCGGCACGCTCCGCGTCGGCGACCCGGTGACGGTCCTCGGCTAGTCCCTGCGATCACATTCCGCCAGAGGCCGGGCAAGGGGAACCCCGGCCCCGGGCGGGATCGTTGAGTCGGTGTGAGATGTTCGCGCAGGGCCCGGGGGAGGGTGATTTCGCTCTCTCTTCCTCCGCGCCCCGAGTGAACGGCTCCGCTGCGGGTTATCACGGACGCGGAAGGGGGTGCGGGACGGTGCACGCGATCATCGGTCTTTGGCGGTGGCGGCACAATCCGCTGCGCCGCACGACGGATCTCGTGGAGGCCTGGCTGGCCCTGGCCGCCCTTCTGTTCGTCCTCGTCGGTGCGCCCCTGGTCGGAGCAGCCGTGGGGGCCTCGGCCCAGGAGGCGCTGCTGCGGTCCGTGCGGGAGCAGCGCGCGGACCGTCACCAGGTCGCCGCCACCGTTGTCAGAAAGCTGTCCCGAGGCCCGCTGGCGCCGGACCCCGAGACGTCGTCGGCACGGGACACCCGCAGCCGCGTCGTGGCCGACTGGACGGGACCGGACGGGACCCCGCAGCACGGCACGGTGATCGCCGCGCTCAAGTCCCCCCGTCCCGGGGATCATTTCCCGATCTGGACCGATCTGCACGGCGGCATAGTGGGCCGCCCGCTGGACAGTGCCACCGCGGCCACACACGCCGTTCTGGCCGGTTTCGGCGCGGCGGTGCTGTCGGCGGGACTGGTGGCGGGAGTCAGACGGTTGATCGTGGGGCACATGATCCGCAGGCGTCATGCCCGTTGGGACCAGGCATGGGACAAGGCGGGTCCTGACTGGGGCAAGGCAGGCACCGGCAGCTGACGCCTTCCCGCTCCGGTCAACCGGGTGTCCCCGCGCACGCTACGGTGGACCGGCCGAACTGTTCGGCATCGTCGTGAGAGGCTGTCCGGCAGGGACCGGGAACCCGACCGACGGGGCATCAGCACGACCTCGCAGGACCCGCGTACGACGAGGTGGGGGCACGACAGCGCCATGGCACAGGGCACGGTCCAGGTGACGCACACCGGAACCTCGCGGTGGCGGCGCCGCACGGGTGAGTACGCATCGCTGGCCGCCGCTCTGGAGGCCGCGGCCGACGGTGACGTCCTGACCGTCGCTCCCGGCACCTACCGGGAGAACCTGGTGCTGGAGCGGGCGGTGACGCTGCGCGGCCCCGAGGGCTCCCCCGGTTCCGTGCGCATCGCGCCGGTCGACGGCGTGCCGCTGACCGTGCGCGCCTCCGCGGTGGTCCAGGACCTGCATGTGGAGGGCCAGGACTCCGCCGCGCCCGCGCTGCTCGTCGAGGACGGCACACCGGAACTGCTGGACGTGCGGATCGTCACGCGGTCCGCCGCCGGGATCGAGGTGCGCGGTGGCGCCCGCCCGACCGTGCGCCGCTGCACGGTCGACAACCCCGCGGGCGTCGGCATCGCCGTACTGGACGGCGGCGGCGGGGTGTTCGAGGAGTGCGAGGTCGTCGCGGCCGGTCAGTCGGGCGTCGTGGTCCGCGGGGGCGCGCATCCGCGCTTCGAGCGCTGCCGGGTGCACCACACTTCCGGTGCGGGCCTGTCGGCGACCGGCGAGAACTCGTCGCTGGAGGCGGTGGGTTGCGAGGTGTACGAGGTCAAGGGTTCCGGGGTGCAGATCACCGGCCGGGCCACGGCTCATCTCACCGACTGCGATGTCCACCGGACGACCGCCGACGGCGTCACCCTCGACACGGACGCGGTGCTCACGCTCGCCGACTGCCGCATCCACGACATCCCGGAGAACGCGGTCGATCTGCGCTCGCGTTCGGTGCTGACACTGACACGTACCAGCGTGCGCCAGTTCGGGCGCAACGGCCTTTCGGTCTGGGACCCGGGCACCCGCGTGGACGCCAACCAGTGCGAGATCTTCGACAGCACGGGCGACTACCCCGCGGTGTGGGTGAGCGACGGCGCGACCGCGGTGCTGGACTCCTGCCGGGTGCACGACGTACCGGACGCGCTGTTCGTCCTGGACCGGGGCTCGCGCGCCGATGTCGTCGACTGCGACATCTCGCAGGTGCGCAACACCGCGGTGTCGGTGAGCGACGGCGCCACCGCGCAGCTCGACGACTGCCGCATCCGCGACGCCGCGACGGGTGCCTGGTTCCGTGACCACGGCAGCGGCGGCAACCTGTCCGGCTGCATCGTCGACGGCACACAGACCGGAGTGATCGTCACCAAGGGCGCCGATCCGACGATCGAGCGCTGCACGGTCACCTCGCCCGCCGAAGCCGGCTTCTACGTGTCCGCCGACGGCCGGGGCAGCTTCCTGAACTGCCGGGTGGCGGACAGCGGAGGCTACGGCTTCCATGTGATCGACGGCTGCCGGGCGACCTTGCGCAAGTGCCGTACCGAGCGGTGCGCGCGCGGGGGTTACGAGTTCGCCGACGGAGGCGCGGCGCCCGGCGGAGGTCCCGTCGTCGAGGACTGCGCGAGCGACGAGAGCACCGGACTGCGCACCCCGGCGCACGAGACGGCGGTCGAGACGTCGGCTTCGTCCGCGAGTCTGCTGGGGGCGATCCCCGGTCAGCGCAGCACCGAACGGGAACCGCTCGTCGCCGGCGTGGAGCCCGCGCAGCCGGCCCGCGGATCCAAGATCGTCCTCGGTGAACTCGACACACTGGTGGGCCTGGAGAACGTCAAACGCGAGGTGCGGGCCCTCACCGACATGATCGAGGTGGGCCGCCGCAGGCAGCAGGCGGGCCTCAAGGCGGCGTCCGCCCGGCGCCATCTCGTCTTCACCGGCTCCCCCGGCACCGGCAAGACGACCGTCGCCCGGCTGTACGGCGAGATCCTGGCCTCGCTGGGCGTGCTGGAGAAGGGGCATCTGGTCGAGGTGTCCCGGGTGGACCTGGTCGGTGAGCACATCGGGTCGACCGCGATCCGTACGCAGGAGGCGTTCGACCGGGCGCGCGGCGGCGTGCTGTTCATCGACGAGGCGTACGCGCTGTCGCCGGAGGACTCGGGCCGCGACTTCGGGCGCGAGGCCATCGACACGCTGGTGAAGCTGATGGAGGACCACCGGGAGGCGGTCGTGGTGATCGTCGCGGGGTACACCGCCGAGATGGAGCGGTTCCTGTCGGTCAACCCCGGTGTGGCATCGCGTTTCTCACGGACCATCACCTTCAACGACTACCTCCCCGACGAGCTGTTGCGGATCGTGGAGCAGCAGGCCGAGGAGCACGAGTACCGCCTGGGCCCTGGCGCGGCCGAGGCGCTCCTGAAGTACTTCACGGCGATTCCGAAGGGGGCCGCGTTCGGCAACGGACGCACGGCGCGGCAGACGTTCGAGGCGATGGTGGAGCGGCACGCGGGCCGGGTCGCCCAGCTGGACGAGCCGAGCACCGACGACCTGACCCTGCTCTACTCGGAGGACCTGCCGGAGCTGCCGTGAGCGTCCTTCCGGGGACGCTGGCCCGGCACCTCGGGCAGCAAGCGGGCCAGCAGCAGTTCCCGCTCGTCGGCGAAGGCCGGGTCCGCTTGGTAGTCGGAGTGGCCGAGGACGGGCGCGGGCAGCGGCTGCCGCTCGGTGCGGCCGTAGGCGAGCGGGTCCTTCAAGGGTTCGTGGTCGACTTCGGGGCCGCAGTCGCCGGGCAGCCGGACGGGTCCGCCGATGGGATCGGTCGGACGGTACAGATTGCGCCAGCAGGCGACCTCTCGGTGCAGTGAGGCCAGGGCGGCGGGGCCGAAATGGGCCGGGAACCACCGTCCGTACAGACGCTCCAGCGGTGAGCCGTAGGTGAGCAGCGCGATTCTCCTGCGGACCGCGGGCTTGAGCTGCCAGGCCGCGGCGGCCGCCAGCACACTGCCCTGGGAGTGTCCGGAGAGCACGAGCCGTCCGCCGGTGGCGCGGATCCAGGTGGCCATGCGCCAGGTGAGGTCGGGCACGGCGCGCTCGGCGTAGCAGGGCGGCGCGAAGGGGTGGGCCGCGCGCGGCCAGAAGGTACCGACGTCCCAGAGGATGCCGATGGTGCGGCGGGCGGCCGGATCCTTGTAGGCGCGGCGGCCCCAGGTGACGAACAGGATGAAGCCGAGGCCGATCAGCCAGGAGCCGAGTGCCTGAGCGGTCTCGGCCGCGCCCTGGACGACGCCGTACGTCCCACGCGCCGCCTCGCTCGGGGCGTCCCCGGTGGCGAAGGCCCCGGCCAGGGCGCCGGCCCCGAGCAGCAGTGTCACGGAGGAGACGACGCCGACCATGAGCGGCGCCCGGTCGGTGAGGGCGGCCATCGCGCGGGTGCTCGCGATGCGGCGGGTGCGGGCGATGTCCTTGGGCTCGCTCGGGTAGTCGCGTTCGACGGCGGTCGTCTCGCCGCGGCGCAGTTGCCAGGTGCGCCGGGCGAGCCAGCCGATGAGGGCGAGCAGGACGACGAGCAGCGGCGGGATCGCGGAGGCCTGCCAGGTCAGCAGGACGGGCGGGCCGGGAATCGAGTGGCGGGTGCCGTCGAGCCAGTCGGCGACCCGCTGGGACACTCCTCCGGACATCACGCCGCCGAGCGCGCAGGCGAGCATGGCGACGGCGGGTCCCGCGAAGCCGCGCATCGCGGTGCGGGTGTCGCCGGTGCCGGTCGCGGTTCCGCGGGAGCCCGGGACCCGGGGGTTCGCGCGGTACAGGATGCGGGCGACCACGCCGAGCGCGATCACGATCAGGCCCTGTGCGAGGGCGAGGCCGCCGAACGTGGCGTCGCCGGGCAGGCGCCCCGACGAGTGCCACTCCGGTCGTGACCAGCCGGCGTACACCAGGGCGAGGACGAGCAGGACGACCGAGCCCAGCGCCAGTCGGCGTACGAGCGTCCGGTCGCGTGCGTGGTCGATCCGGTTCTCGGTGCGGCCGCGACGGCAGACCACCCACAGCACAACGGCCCCGCCCACCACGAGGGTTGCGTTCAGGAGGCCGCCCAGGACTTCCAGTACGGCGGGCCCACCGGGCCTGCGGTCGTAGCGGGCCGCCGAGGAGCCGACGGCCGCGGCGACGGTCAGGAAGCCCGCGGCGGTGTGCGCGGCGCGCAGCCGGGCCACCAGGCGGCGCCCGTACCAGAAGCCGGGGCGGCTCAGTCCGGTGCCGTCGGTCTCCTCGTCGGGCTCGGCGGCGCGGGACATCGGCTGCTGCGACTCGTACGCGCTCCAGGTGCGGTGCGACAGGTACCAGAGGAGGGCGGTGAGCGCCGCGGGCACCAGGCAGGCCAGGGCGAGACGGCGGCCCGGCTGGCTCCACCAGCCCGCGTCGGGCCGGTCCGGGGAGAGGAAGCCGAGCCAGGAGTGGTTGCGCACGCATGTGCGGGTGCCCGCACACTGCCAGGCGGCCAGGTCGAGGGCGACCTCGCAGGCGGCGGCGACCAGCAGCACCGTGAGGGTGAGTCCGGCGAGGCGGACGAGCAGCCCGTACAGGCGCACGGCCCGCCCGCGGCCGAGCGAGGCCGGGCGCATCCAGTGCGCGAGGTTGACCACCATGAAGGGCAGTAACAGGAGCCACAAGGCGCGGGCGCCGTTGCCTGAGGTGAGGTTGCACCATACGTAAGCCTCGCGCACCGGACCGCCGCGGTGGTGGTCGCCGGGGCGCTCCTCGGCGTCGACGTCCTCGGCGCGCCGGAAGACGGCCGCCGTCGCGTCGCCGGTGATCCGGACCGTCCGCGGATCGTCCAGCATGTCCTCCGGCGTGGTGCCGCCGACCCCGTGGACCAGGAGTTCCAGGGCGGTTCCGGCCGCTTCGGACCGCTGTACGGGGCTGACGGGCTCCCCGTCGATCGCATGTTCTCGTGCACGTTCCACTGTTCCGCACTTCCCCCGTGCCACGCCGGTCGCATGTGTCATGTGCAGGCACAAGGATCGCGCGCTCCGGGCACCGCGCACACCCGAACCAACGGAATCTCCCCGATACGTGTGAAAGTGGCGGCACGGAAGGGACGCCTTGGGCGTGCGGGCAGTGGCGCGACTGTCGGTGTCCCGTGCGAGGATGGGTCGTCCTCCAGACCTCGGGCAAGGAGAATGTCCACGTGGGAGCGGGTTCGGGCGGAGTCGGGCAGGCAGCGGCGAAAGGACCGGAGCGGTCGTGAGTGAGAATCAGAACCTCCTCGCGGAGCAGCGGCGCGCTCTGATCCTCGACGAGGTGCGCCGCCGCGGCGGTGTCCGCGTGAACGAACTGACGCGAAGACTCGGCGTCTCCGACATGACGGTCCGCCGCGACCTCGACGCGCTGGCCCGCCAGGGTGTCGTCGAGAAGGTGCACGGCGGCGCGGTGCCGGTGGTCGAGGCGAGCACGCACGAACCGGGTTTCGAGGCCAAGTCGGGCCTGGAGCTGACCGCCAAGGAGGACATCGCGCGGGCCGCCGCCGAGTTGGTCGCGCCGGGCTCGGCGATCGCCCTCTCCGGGGGGACCACGACGTACGCGCTGGCCCATCAGCTCCTGGACGTCCCGGACCTGACCGTGGTCACCAACTCGGTACGCGTGGCGGACGTGTTCCACTCGGCGCAGCGCACCTCCGGTCAGCGTCCGGGCGCCGCGACCGTCGTCCTGACGGGTGGGGTACGCACACCGTCCGACTCCCTGGTCGGCCCGGTGGCCGATCAGGCCATCGCGGCACTGCACTTCGATGTCCTCTTCCTCGGTGTCCACGGCATATCGGCCGAGGCGGGGCTGTCGACGCCGAACCTCGCGGAGGCGGAGACCAACCGGCGGCTCGTGCAGTCCGCGCGCCGTGTCGTCGTCGTCGCCGACCACACCAAGTGGGGCACGGTGGGCCTCAGTTCGTTCGCCGCGCTGGAGCAGGTCGACACGCTGGTGACCGATGGCGGGATGCCCGCCGAGGCCCGCGCGGAGATCGCGGAGCACCTGCGGCGCCTGGTGGTGGCCGGTGAACCCGAGGACGATACAGACATCTGACGGTCCGCCAGCTAGGGTGACGCTGCCCGCGCCGCCGGTGACACAGCCGGCGCCGTCCGTGGCGCGGGTGCGACCAGGTCGTCGGCCGCCGACCGGGGTCGGTTCCGCGAGGCGGCCGGGCGGGTCCGTCACGGGCGCTTCGTACACACGCGGGAGCCAGGACCCGGTTCCCGCAAGGGGGTTCGCTCATGGCACGTCGCCTGCGTCCGGTGGGACCCGACTTCGTCGAGACGGCTCCGGTGCGTCTGGTGTTCGCCCGGGAGGTGACCGCCCCTCCCGAGGCGGTGTTCTCCGCGCTCGCCGAGGACGTGTCCGGCTGGAGCGAGTGGTTCTCGGCCGTGACGCTCGCCCGGCCCACCGCGGACGGCACCGGGCGCGAGGTGCGGCTCCGCGGAGGGACACGCTTCGAGGAGACCGTCCTCGTCGCGGAGGCGCCCGAGGTGTACGCGTACCGGGTCGATGTCACGAACGCGCCGGGGATACGCGCCCTGGTGGAGGAGTGGCGGCTGACGCCCTCGGGCAAGGGGACCCACGTTCAGTGGACCTTCGCCGCCGACGGAACGGCCCTCTTCAGGGCGGCTCTCACCGTGGGGCGGGGAGGCCTGGGCCGCGCCTTCCGCGGCGCGGTCACGGCACTGGACCGGCGACTGACGCCGGCACCGGCCTGAATCCCCGGCGCACCGCATCGGCGTGACGCGTCCGGCTTCCTGCCTGACCCGATCCTGAGTTCCGGCCCGACCCCACCCAGGGTCAGGCGTCCGGCATCCGGCCCAGCCCCGGTACGGCGACCAGCGACCAGCGACCAGCGACCAACTGCGCTTTCCCGGGCGGGTGTTGGCCAGCCCGGCCCAAAGGCGTGCCCGGACGCCGGGGTCGGGTCAGGCCGGCCAGACGCCCGTATCCAGCAGGGAGGTGATCGCCGCGGTGTACGGCGCGATGTCCAGGCCTTGTTCGGCCAGCCACGCGTCCGAGTAGTACTTGTCGAGATAGCGGTCCCCGGGGTCGCACAGCAGCGTCACCACACTTCCCTTGCGCCCCTCGGCCACCATTTCGGCGACGATCTTCAGGGCACTCCACAGGCCGGTGCCGGTCGAGCCGCCCGCCTTGCGGCCGATGGACTGCTCCAGGGCGCGTACGGCCGCGACACTCGCCGCGTCCGGCACCTTCATCATGCGGTCGATGGCCCCGGGGACGAAGCTCGGCTCCATGCGCGGTCTGCCGATGCCCTCGATGCGTGAGCCGCTGTCGCAGGTGACGTCCGGATCGCCGGTGGTCCAGCCCTCGAAGAAGCAGGAGTTCTCCGGGTCGGCGACACAGATACGGGTGTCCGCCTGCATGTAGTGGACGTAGCGCGCGAGGGTCGCCGACGTGCCGCCGGTGCCTGCCGTGGTGACGATCCAGGCGGGCTCCGGGAATCGCTCCAACGCCAGCTGGCGGAAGATGGATTCGGCGATGTTGTTGTTTCCGCGCCAGTCCGTGGCCCGTTCCGCATAGGTGAATTGATCCATGTAATGGCCGCCGGTCTCGACCGCGAGGGCGGCGGACTCCTCGTAGATCTTTCGCGCGTCGTCCACGAAATGGCACTGCCCGCCGTGGAATTCGATCAAGCGGCATTTCTCGGCGCTCGTGGTGCGGGGCATGACCGCGATGAAAGGCACGCCGATGAGCCCCGCGAAATAGGCCTCGGACACGGCGGTCGAACCGCTGGACGCCTCGATCACCGGGCGGCCCGGCCGGATCCAGCCATTGCACAGGCCGTACAGGAAGAGGGAGCGGGCGAGGCGGTGCTTGAGGCTGCCGGTGGGGTGGGTCGACTCGTCCTTCAGGTACAGGTCGATGCCCCACTCCTCGGGCAGCGGGAAGCGGAGCAGATGGGTGTCGGCCGAGCGGTTGGCATCGGCCTGGACCTTGCGGACGGCTTCTTTGAGCCAGCTCCGGTGCGCCGCGTCGCTGTGGTCGACATCGAGGGTCTCGCCGGTCCGGGACTGCCGGGGAGTGCTCACGGGAAGGCTCCTAACGCATGGTGCCGACACCGCTTCAGCTGGCCGGACGCCTCGATCATAAACACCTTCCACACGCTTCTCACCTGCATAAACACACCTTTGAGCAGCCCAAAGGCACCCCTGGGGGAACGGAGGGGAGCCCGAGGAGAGGGGGCGCATCCCGGCCTTTGCTCCCGCCGCCTCCACCACCTCGTCATGCGCACTGGTGCTCGACGCCGCCCGCGGGCAGACTGCACCGCACGGGGCGGTCGCCCCCGGCGGAGATGCACACTGGGTCACGTCAAGGCACGGCCGGAGCGCACAAGGGGGCGGGGCACCATGGCGGAGCCGGAGTTCACAGCCACAGGCGTGCGGATCGGGAAGAGGCTGCGCTCGCTCACCCGGGCCGGACAGGTCCGGATCAGCGACGGCAGGCTGGAACTGCTCACCAGCTACGGCAGCGAGATCGACAGCGCGCCGGTGCAGGCGGTGCGCGCGTCGAAGCCCTGGTTCGCGCACGAGGACCGGGCGTTGGCGGACGTCAACGGCACGCGCTACTCCCTGACGCTCGGCGAGCACGATCCGGCGCCCGGCAGGCCGGGCCCACCCTCGGCACGCCGCTTCATCGAGGCGGTCCGCAGGGCGGCGGGACGCAACGGCTGAGGTGCACTCCGCGCCCGCTACCTCTCGTGGAGCGCCGCGAGTTGCAGGACCGCGCCCCCTGCGTCACTCTGATGTCACATCACTCTGGGTTTACCGGCGATAACGCTGCGAACCAGCCCGCCGGCCACCACAGCAGGCGGCCGTTCCACTCAGCCACTCTGCTGGATCCGATCTCCGTCTTCTTCCGGACCTCAATTCGGGGAGTCGCAGCCGTGATCAGCCAGCCAAGCAGGCATTGCACGGTGGAGCTCCAAGCCCTGCCGTCGCGGATCGGCCAGGTCCGCAGAATCGTCTCTGCGCAGTTGCGCTACTGGCATCTGGACCCCTTGATAGACCGGGCCGCACTCGGAGTCACCGAGCTGCTGACCAACGTTCACCGGCACGCCCAGCCGGACAAGCAGTGCACCGTGAAGATCGAGCTGCTGCTCGACCGGCTCACGGTCTCGGTACACGACCACGACCCCCGGCTTCCCGTAGTACGGGAGGCGGACCCCGGTTCCACCTGCGGACGCGGCCTCGCCATGGTCGCGGCGGTCAGCGAGAGCTGGGGCGTACAGCCCGACGGCGAGTCGGGCAAGGTCGTGTGGTTCACGCTTCCGGCGTCGTCGCCCGTGGTGACGGCCGCCCTCCGTTCGCCGTACGAGATCGCCTGCGAGGCCACTCTCAGGCACCCCGTCGACGTACGCAGGCCGGAACACGCTCCCGCCCGGTCAGCCGTTGCCGGCTGACCGGGCGGTGACCCCCGCCTCGTACGCCGCTCGTTCGCGGGCGTCGTACGGCCGCGGGTGGCTCACTCGGTGGCGATGGCGCGCAGCACGTCCAGGCGCGCCGCCCGCCGTGCCGGGCGCAGTCCCGCGAGGGCGCCGGCAGCGAGGCCCACCAGCGCCACCACCACGAGCCGCAGCGGCGGTATCGCGAAGGCGAAGTCGCTGTCCGACGCTCCGTCGGAGGCCTCGACGAGCACCCAGCCGAGGAAGGCACCGAGGGCGAGTCCGCCCGCCGTGCCGAACGCGGCGACGAGGACCGACTCCCAGCGGACCATGGCGCGCAGCTGCGCCCGGGTCTGTCCGACGGCCCGCAGCAGACCGAGTTCCCGTGTGCGCTCGTGGATCGCGAGCGTGAGGGTGTTGGCGATGCCGAGCAGTGCGATCAGCACCGCGAGGGCGAGCAGGGCGTAGACCAGGGTCAGCATCATGTCGATGCCGCCCGCCGAGGACTGCGCGTACTCGTCCCGGGTCTGCACCTCGGGGTTGCCGTACCGCTCGGCGACCTTCTCCACCGCGGCCTTGCCCTCCGCCGTGCTCACGCCGTCCTTGAACGAGACGGCGACGAGCGTGTCGGAGTCCTGGGTGCGGTGCGGGGCCCAGGCGGCACGGGTGATGACGTAGTCGCCCGCCAGTTCCGAGCGGCCGTAGACGGCACGGACGGTGAAGTCGGCCTTCTGCCCGTCGGTGAAGGCGAGCCGGGCCGTGTCACCGGTGACCAGGTGCTGCTTGTCGGCTTCCGTGCGGGTGATGGCGATGCCGTCGGGGCCGAGGTCGTTCAGCGAACCGTGTACGTCGCCAAGGTCGAAGACCTTGCCGAGCGTGACCGGGTCGGTGACCGTCAACGCGCGGCCCTTTCCGTTGACTTCGGCGACGCCCTTGCCCAGCCCGACGGCGTGCTCGACCGTCGGCTGACCCGCGATGGCCGGGGCCAGCCCCGGGCTGAGTCCGCTGCCGCCCGCGCCGAACGACGGTGTGCTGACGGCGATGTCACCCGCGAAGGAGCGGGAGACCGTCTGGTCCATGGTGGCCTTGAGCGAGGCGCCGAAGACCGTGAACAGCGAGACGACGGCGACGCCGATCATGAGGGCGCCGGCGGTGGCGGCGGTCCGCTTGGGGCTGCGCAGCGCGTTGCGCCGGGCGAGCCCGCCGGTGACCCCGCGCAGCTTGTCGAGAGGTGCGCCGAGGACCCGTACGGCGGTCGAGGACGCGACCGGACCGAGGACCACGAAGGCGGCGAGGGCCAGCACGGCGCCGAGTCCGGCGAGCCACAGCGACGGCGTCAACAGGACGCCCGTCAGGGTGACGCCCACCGCCAGGGCGGCCAGTCCCCCGCCGACGGCCGCGCGTCCGCGGGAGGCACCGGAGCCGTCGACCGCCGTCTCGCGCAGCGCGGCGAGCGGCGCGGTGCGCCCGGCCCGGGCGGCGGGCAGCAACGCAGAACCGAGGCAGACCACGACGCCGACGCCGAGCGGCAGCACCATGGACAGAGCGCTGATCACCAAGTCGCCCTCGGGGAACGGGAACCCGATGGCCGGGAACAGTGCCTGGAGTCCGGCCGCGATACCGATGCCGCCGAGGAGTCCCGCGGCCGAGGCGGTGACGGCGACGACGCTCGCCTCGGCCAGGGTCGACACGGTGACCTGTCGGCGCGAGGCGCCCAGGGCGCGCAACAGCGCGTTCTCGCGGGTGCGTTGGGCGACGACGATCGCGAAGGTGTTGTGGATGGAGAAGGTCGCGACGAGGAGCGCGATGCCGGAGAAGACGAGCAGGAGCGTGGTGAAGACGGTGAGGAACTGGCTGGAGATCATGTCGGTGTTCTCCTGCGCGGACTCCTGCCCGGAAATGGCCTCGACTCCCTTGGGAAGCACGGGAGTCAGATCGGAGACGAGCTCGTCCTGACCGACTCCCGGACCCGCGCGCACGCGGATGCTCGCGGCCTCGCCGGGCTTCGCGGTCAGGTATTTCTCCGCGTCGGCCTGCGTCATCCCGGTGAAGGTCACCTGGGCCATGCCGTCCTCGCCGCCGAAGGTCGCTAGGCCCACGATCGTCACCTGGACGGGGTCGGGCGTGCGCAGGACCGTCGTGTCGCCGATCTTCAGGTCGCCCTTCTCGGCGGCGCCCCTGTTGACCACGACCTCGCCGGACTTCGACGGGGCGCGGCCTTCGGCGAGCCGGTACGCGTTGAGCTTCGGGTCGTCGATCCAGTTGCCCGCGAGGGTGGGCGGACCCTGGCCGCCGATGGGCTTGCCGTCGGAGCCGATGAGCTGGCCGGCGCCCTGGATGTCCGGCGCGGCGGCCGCGACACCGGGGGTCCGCTCGATCGAGTTCACCAGATCGGTGTCGACGGGCGCGCGTACACCCTGGCTCTCCCCCAGCGTGGTGATGGTGTCGGCGCTGCGGACGACTGCGTCGGTGCCCTTCGTCGCGTTGCCGAACATCGTGTCGAAGCCGGCGCGCAGGGTGTCGCCCATGACCAGGGTGCCGGCCAGGAAGGCGACGCCGAGGAGCACGGCGAAGAACGTGCCCGCGAAGCGGCGCTTGTGGGAGCGCAGCGACGAGGCACTGAGGCGCAGGGCGGCGTTCATACCGGTGCCCCCTTGCTGTCGAAGGCCTTCATGCGGTCGAGGACCTTGTCGGCCGTCGGGTTCTCCATCCGGTCCACGAGGCGGCCGTCGGCGAGGAAGACCACTTCGTCGGCGTGCGCGGCGGCGACCGGGTCGTGCGTGACCATGACGACCGTCCGGTCCATCCGGCGCACCGCCCGGCCGAGCAGGTTCAGGACCTCCTCACCGGAGCGGGAGTCGAGGTTGCCGGTGGGTTCGTCGGCGAAGACGACGTCGGGCTGTCCGGCGAACGCCCTTGCCACGGCGACGCGTTGCTGCTGTCCGCCGGAGAGTTCGCTGGGGCGGTGATGGAGCCGGTCGCGCAGGCCGACGACGTCGACGAGGGCGTCGGTCCAGTCACGGGAGCCCTTGGTTCCGGCGAGGTCCATGGGCAGGGCGATGTTCTCGGCGACGGTGAGCGTCGGAATCAGGTTGAACGCCTGGAAGACGAAGCCGATCCGGTCGCGGCGCAATAGGGTCAGACGGCGGTCGTCGAGGGTGCCGAGCTCGGTGTCGCCGATGTACGCGGCCCCCGAGGTGAGCGTGTCCAGGCCGGCCGCGCAGTGCATCAGGGTGGACTTGCCGGAGCCCGAGGGCCCCATGATCGCGGTGAAGCGACCGGCCGGAAAGCCGACGCTCACCCCGTCCAGGGCCCTCACGGCGGTGTCGCCGCCGCCGTAGACCTTCACGGCGTCGGTGACGCGTGCCGCGTCCCGGCCGGCGGTGGAGGCCGTCATGCCGCACCGCCCTTGCCCGTGCGCCCGAACTGCTCGTCGAGGACGGAGAGCCGGCGCCAGTACTCGTCCTCGTCGATCTCTCCGGAGGCGAAACGGCGGCCGAGCACGGCGATCGGTGAGTCGCCGGCCGGGAGGGAGCCGCCGGGGCCGAATCCGCCCGTCGCACGCCACGGGGCACGGCGCCCGCGCCAGGCGGTGCGCCGCAGCACGGTCACGACGCCGATCACGACGGCCGCCCAGATCAAGGGAAGGAACAGGATCCACGGGCCGGGGCCGCCGTCCCAGTTCGCCAGGGTCTGCATCTCGAGTCATCTCCTCGGTGGGGATCGCGGGTGGGAATCGCGCGTTTCCGCGGGATCTCCTTGCGATGCTTCGAGACTCGCCCAGGCAGGGGGTCCGAGTCGTCGTACGGCCAGCGGCAGTCCGCGTACCCCCCGGGGAGTACGCCGGGGGCCTCGGGCTGCTTCGTGCGGGGTTCCCTCCCCCCAGGTGGCGCGGCGGCCGGCACGCTCGCCGCGCGTCCCGGACGCGGACGACCGGGACAGACCTCGCCCTCTGTACCTACTGGTATGTACAGTGAGTGCATGAGCACTCCGGACCGACTGATCGAGTCCACGCGCGAGCTGCTGTGGGAGCGCGGGTACGTGGGCACCAGCCCCAAAGCGATCCTGGAGCACGCGGGCGCGGGGCAGGGCAGCATGTACCACCACTTCCGGGGCAAGCCCGACCTGGCGCTCGCCGCGATCCGCCGCACCGCCGAGGAGATGCGGGCCACCGCCGAGGCCGTCCTCGGCTCGCCCGGATCGCCGTACGAGCGGATCGAGGCCTATCTGCGCCGCGAACGCGACGTCCTGCGCGGCTGCCCCGTCGGGCGGCTCACGATGGACCCGGACGTGATCGCGAGCGACGAGCTGCGCGCACCGGTCGACGAGACCCTGGACTGGCTGCGCGGGCGGCTGGCCGCCATCGTCGAAGAGGGCAAGGAACAGGGGCAGTTCGCGGCCACGCTCGACGGCACGGAGATCGCGGCGACGATCCTCGCCACCGTCCAGGGCGGCTATGTCCTGGCGCGCGCCTCCGGTTCACCGGCCGCCTTCGACACGGGAGTTCGGGGACTGCTCGCCCTGCTGGCGCCCGCCCGCTGACACCGCCGCGCCGAAGCCCCCCCCCGGGCGTGCGTCCGCCTCCCCGCGTTGTCCGCCTCACCGCGTTGGACGACCGGCAGGGCCCGGACACGGCATTCCGAGCATGACCCAGGAAGCTCTAGGAAGGACCTTCCGATGCACGCCATGCAGTACGAGCTCACGCTTCCCGCCGACTACGACATGACCGTGATCCGCGACCGGGTCTCCCGCGTCGGCCATCTGCTGGACACGTGGGACGGCCTCGGGTTCAAGGCGTATCTGATCCGCGAGCGCGGGGTGGACGGCTCTCCGGTCAACCAGTACGCGCCGTTCTACCTGTGGAACACCACCGGGGGCATGAACTCCTTTCTCTGGGGCGGGGCCTTCCAGGGTCTGGTGAACGACTTCGGGCGCCCCGTCGTGCAGCACTGGACCGGACTCGCGTACGAGGAGGGCGGCGCCGCGGGATCGCAGGCCAGGGTCGCGGTCCGTCGGCGCCGGCCCGTCGCCGAGGGCGTGGAACTGTCCGAGGCGATGGAGGACGCTGTGCGCGAGGCCGGGCGGCTCGCCGCGATGGACGGGGCCGTGGGCGCGGCCGCCGCCGTGGATCCCCGGCACTGGGAGGTCGTGCACGTCTCGCTCTGGGACCACGACTCCCCCAAGGCGTCGGGTGAGGTCTTCCAGGTGCTGCACCTGTCGCAGCCGGAACGCGACCGGCTGCCGCGGGGCCGGCAGTGGTGAGCCCGGCCGCCGCGGTCCGTACGGTCCTGGGCGACGTGCTCCCCGAGCAGCTCGGGGTGTGCGACGCGCACGACCATCTCTTCTTCGGCAGTCCCCTGCTGCCGGGCGAGGAACTGCGCGCCGCGTCCGCCGCACGGGCCGAACTCGCCGCGTTCCGCGCGCAGGGCGGCGCCGGCGTGGTCCAGTGGACGCCGTACGGTCTGGGCAGGCGGGCCGCGGATCTGCCGCTGATCTCCCGCGACACCGGCGTCCACGTCGTCGCGGCGACCGGACTGCACCAAGCGGCGCACTACACAACGGAGTTGCTGAACCGGCTGCGCGGAAGGCTGGCCGACGTCCTCGTCGCCGAGCTCACCTCGGGCATCGGAACGTCCGGGGTCCGGGCCGGGCTCATGAAGGTCGCGGGCGGCTTCCACGCCCTGGACGCGCACGCTCGCTGGACGATGACCGCCGCGGCGGAGGCTCATCACGCCACCGGAGCGCCGATCGCCGTACACCTGGAGCTGGGCACCGGCGCTCTCGACGTACTCGACCTGCTGTGCGGCGAGTTGGGCGTGCCGCCCCACCGGGTGATTCTGGGGCACCTCAATCGTTCGCCGGACCTCGTGGTGCAGCGCGAGGCCGCCGCGACGGGCGCCTTCCTCGCCTTCGACGGCCCCTCCCGCGCCCACCACGCCACCGACTGGCGCATGCCCGACGCCGTACGCGCCCTCGCCGACGCCGGTTTCGGCCACCGGCTGCTCCTCGGCGGCGACACGACGACCGCGGCGGCGCGCTCGGTCAACGGCGGCCCGGGGATGCCGTATCTGCTGCGCCGGGTCCGCCCGAGGCTCGAACTCGCCCTGGGCACGGACCTGGTGAACCGCATCCTGACCGAGAACGCCGGGCGTGCCTTCGCCGTCGCCTGGCGCCCATGAGCGTCAGACGGGCAGCGCCGTCAACGGATCGTCCAGCACCGGCTGCCACGCCAACTCGGCAGCCCCGACCAGGCTGTTGTGGTCCAGGGTGCACGCGAGGATCGGCACCCCGCCGCTCCGTCCCCACAGGCTGCGGTCGGCGACCACGGCACGCAGCCGGTCCGGGTCGGCGTCCAGCAGGGCGCGGTGCAGTCCGCCGAGGATGATGCGGTCCGGATTGAGGATGTTGACGAGGCCGGCGAGGCCGAGGCCGAGGCGGTCGATCAGCGCCTCGATGGCCGTACGGACGGACGGATCGGCGTACTCGTCGCGGATCAGCTCGTTGGCCTGCTGGAGCAGCGACATCTCGGGGCCCGGGGCGCGGCCGGCCGCGGTGAGGAAGGCCAGCGGGTCCGCCTCGACGTCGAGACAGCCCCGGCTGCCGCAGTAGCAGGGGCGGCCCTCGGGATTGACGGTGAGGTGGCCGACTTCGAGGGCGAGCCCGGAACTGCCCGTGTGCAGGCGCCCGTCGAGCACCAGCGCGCCGCCGACGCCACGGTGTCCGGTGGCCACGCAGAGCAGGTCGCGGGCGCCCCGGCCCGCTCCGTGCCGGTGCTCGGCGAGGGCGGCGAGGTTGACGTCGTTGCCGGCGAACGCGGGCCCCTCGATACCGGCCGCGCGCACCCGCTCGGCGAAAATCTGCTCGACGGGGGCGCCCGCGGGCCAGGCCAGGTGCAGGGGGTTGAGGGCCAGCCCCTCGGGTTCGGCGACCGCGGAGGGGACGGCGAGCCCGGCGCCCACACAGCGGCGCCCGGTCGCGCGGAGCAGTTCGGCGCCGGCGTCGACGACGGAGCCGAGGACCTTGGCCGGATCGGCGTCGACGGTCTCGCAGCCGGGCGCGGTCGCGACGATCCGGCCGCCGAGGCCGACCAGCGCGGCGCGGAACCCGTCGGCGTGCACCTGCGCGGCCAGCGCGACGGGCCCGTCCTCGGCGACCTCCAGCCGGTGCGAGGGGCGTCCTTGGGAACCGGCGGCGGCACCGGGCCGGGCGTCGACCCGGATCAGTCCCAGCGCCTCCAGCTCGGCGGCCACCGCGCCCGCGGTCGCGCGGGTGACTCCCAGCTCGGCGGTGAGCACGGCACGTGTCGGCGCGCGCCCGGTGTGCACGAGCTCCAGCGCCGGTCCGAGCGCTCCGCGCCCCCGGTCGAGCCGTGTCCGCGTGTTCCCATCCCCCGCCGTCCGGGGGCCCGCCTTGCCGTTCATGAGGGCGAGTCTCCCATGATCCGCTCCCGCGGGGCCCGTCCGGTCCCGGCGGCCCCGGCGAGGAGACACGCGGGCTCGGGACCTGGCTGTCGGATCGCACCCGGGCGCTGCGGCCCGAGGCGCCCCGACCCGACAGGTCCTAGAAGCCGCCGGCCCGGAGCGTGACGTTCAGCCGCCCGGCCAGTCCCAACTCCGGGGGCGCCGTGCCCCCGTACACCCTCGGTACCCCGTGATACGCGAGCCGTGACACGCCGCCGAACACGAAGAGATCGCCGCTGCGCAGCTCGACGTCGGTGTACGGCCGTGTCCGGGACTCCGTGTTCCCGAAGCGGAAGACGCAGGTGTCGCCCAGGCTCAACGACACCACCGGGGCGTCGGACGATTCGTCGCTGTCGCGGTGCATGCCCATGCGGGCTTCGGCGTCGTAGAAGTTGATCAGTGCGATGTCGTACGTGGCGGGGTCGTCCGTGCCGAGGGCGTCGGCGCCGAGGGTGTCCGCGACCGCCTCCCGGGCCAGGTCGCCGAGCAGATCGGGGAAGGGCTTCACCGGGGAACCGTCGCCGTCGACCACCGTGCGGGCGTAGCCGTACGGGTACCAGTGCCAGCCCAGACAGACCTGCCGGGACGTCATCGTGCCGCCGCCGGAGGTGCGGACCGTGCGCAGGCCCGCCGGCGGGCGGGCCCAGACCCGGCAGGCCTCCAGAAGCCGCCGCTGACGGTCCGCGTCCAGCCAGTCCGGGAGGTGCACCGCGCCGGGCGCGATCTCCGTCCGGCCGCGGGGGAACAGCTCCGCGTCCATCGACATGCCCCCATCCTCGCGCACCCGGGCCGCTCCGCGTCGCATAGCCTGGACCCACGATGAACGACCGTATGACCACACCCTGGGGCGATTACGAGCTCGCCCGTTTTCCCGAGGACCCTCGCGAGCGGCTGCGCGCCTGGGACGCCGCCGACACCTATCTGCTGCAGCACCTCGCGGAGAGCGACATCTCCCTGACGGGTTCGGTCGTGATCGTCGGCGACCGGTGGGGCGCGCTCGCCACGGCGCTGTCGTCGCGGCGGCCGACACAGATCACCGACTCCCTGCTGGCGCAGGAGGCGACCCGCGCGAACCTGGCGCGGGCCGGTGTCGAGGAGTCGGCGGTCCGGCTCCTGACGACCCAGGACCCGCCTCCCGGGCGGATCGACGTGCTGATCGTGCGGGTGCCGAAGAGCCTCGCCCTGCTCGAAGATCAGCTGCACCGGCTGGCGCCCGGCGTGCACGAGGGCACGGTCGTGGTCGGCACCGGGATGGTCAAGGAGATCCATACCTCGACGCTGCACCTCTTCGAGCGGATCCTCGGTCCGACCCGCACCTCGCTGGCCGAGAAGAAGGCGCGGCTGATCTTCTGCACCCCGCTCCAGGGGATCGCCCGGAGATCCAACCCCTGGCCGTACAGCTACGAGCTCCCTGACGGCGTCGGCGTGGTGTCCGGCCGCACGGTCGTCAACCACGCGGGCGTCTTCTGCGCCGACCGCCTCGACATCGGCACCCGCTTCTTCCTCCAGCACCTGCCGAGCAGCCGGGGCGCCGAGCGGATCGTGGACCTGGGCTGCGGCAACGGCGTGGTCGGTACGGCGATGGCGCTGGCCAATCCCGACGCCGAGGTGCTGTTCGCCGACGAGTCGTACCAGGCGGTGGCCTCGGCGGAGGCGACCTACCGGACGAACGCCGACGGGGTCGCCGAGTTCCGTGTCGCCGACGGACTGGCGGGCGTCCCCGCCGGGAGCGTCGACCTCGTCCTGAACAATCCGCCGTTCCACTCCCACCAGGCGACGACGGACACGACCGCCTGGCGGATGTTCTCGGACGCGCGGCGCGCGCTGCGGCCGGGCGGCGAGCTGTGGGTGATCGGCAATCGCCACCTGGGCTACCACCTGAAGCTGCGCCGGCTCTTCGGCAACAGCGAACTGGTCGCGGGTGACGCCAAGTTCGTGATTCTGCGGGCCGTGAAGAAGGACGTCAGCCCGTAGCCCCGCGCAGCACGCGGGGCGGGGCGCCCAGTTCTCGCCTGCAGGCCTTGTTGAAGGCCTGCAGGTCGGGGATGCCGACCGAGGCCGCCACGGCCGGGATGGACAGGGTCGAGGCGCGGAGCAGGTGGTGGGCGCGCTCCAGTCTGCGGCGGCGGATGTAGGCCACGACCGTGGTGCCGGGCGGTACGAGGCTGACGCGTCCGGGACGGATCAGGTGCGCCGTGCCGTCGACGGTCAGCTCGGCGTCGTACTGGTAGAGGTGCAGCTGCCACAGTTCCGGCAGCCGGAAGACGTCCGTCTCGCTCGCGACCCCGTGCACGCCGACTCCGGCGCCGGCCACCTCCGGCGGCTCGCCGAGGTGCAGGCGCGTCTCACGCATGGTGAGAAATTACCAGTGATGGTGAATGGGGCCAACGCGCCGCGGCGGGCGCCGCTCCTACGGTGGGGCCATGACCGACGCCAGGCTTCTGAGTTCGGTGCGCATGGCGTACTTCGTGGCTCACGGCTCGTTGCGGCTGGACGCCGTGGTGCCGCCCGACATGAACGCCGAGGGCATGGAGGTGCTCCGCGAGGGCCTGCCCGCCGTGCCGTACGGCACGCCTGTCCCGGAGGCCTACCCCGCGGGCTCGTTCGTCCGCCGCCTCATCGAACTCCCGCTGGTGGCTGGTGCGTTGCGGAGACTGGTCGGCCCCGGGCCCGCCGTCGACCACCACGCGGTCCACATCCGCGAGCCGCACCAGGGGCAGGCCCAGCCGCTGCACGGTGACGCGATCATCGATGTGCGCACCGACGCCTTCGACGTCCAGCTGATGTACTACCCGCACGACGTCACCCTCGACATGGGCGGCACCCTCAGCGTTCCCGGCAGCCATCTGCGCCGCACCAACGAGTCGGACACCGGCCGCTACCAGAACCTGCGCGGGCAGAGCCGGCTCGTCTGCCCCGCAGGGACCGTGGTGTTTCTGCACCATGGCCTGTGGCACGGTGGGCGGCGCAACGACAGCGACACCGCGCGCTACATGTTCAAGATCCGCTTCAACCCGGCGGTGCGACAGCGACGACTGTGGGACACCTCGGACCTCGCCGATCCGGGCGTCGCCGAGGAACTCGCCACCCCGTTCCCCTGGTACGAGCCCGCCACCGGCCGCCTGGAGGTCTACAACCGCGCCCTGCTGTGGCGCGCGCTCACCGGGGACGACTCCTTCGACCTGGACCACTGGGTGACCCGGGTCTCCAACCGCCCCGAGGGGAAGCTGACATGACGGACCGTCAACAGATTCTCGTTCTCTATCTGGCCACCTCGGCGCTGGACGCGGACGTGGTGGGCTGGTCGCTCTACGACGGCACCGGCCGCACCTCCCCCACGACCGGCGACAGCGACGAGCCTCCGTACGCCTCGGGCGTGCACGCCCTGCGGGACGGCTGGCGGCTGTTCCAGGCGACCCAGCTGATCCCGCCGTATCCGGGGCACGAGTACGACGTGTCGTTCCTCAAGCACGAGTTCTTCTTCGAGAGGCTGGTCGACGCCGGGAGCGAGCCCGGGAGTGAGACGACCCCCGTTCCGTGACGTCCGGCGGCACGAGCTCCGGCGGCGTGCCTTCCGGCGGCGGGCAAACCCCTTTTGCCGCCTGCTCGCCGGACCGACTCACGGGGGAGGTCCGGTGGCTCGTGGACACCCCTGGTAGTCGCCGGCAGACAGCATCGGCACACTTTCTGATCTCCCGTATGCGCCCACGTGTACGAACGTAGAGTGTGGGCGCCTGTCCATGACAACTGGGGGAACCATGTCGCGCCGTGCTGTCGTCATCGGTGGGAGCGTGGCCGGCTTGCTCGCCGCCGCGGCTCTTTCCCGGTCCATGGACGAGGTGACCGTCCTGGAGCGCGACGAGCTCCGCGACGGGCCGCAGCCGCGCAGGCGGATTCCGCAGGCACGGCACGCTCACGTCCTCCTGCCCAGCGGCCGCGACGCCATCCAGGAGCTGCTGCCCGGAGTCGACGTACGCGAGCGCCTGGTCGCCTCGGGAGCTCACGAACAGTCCCTCACCGACATCCTGGGCTTCGGCCCGCAGGGCTGGTTCCGGCGCTGGCCGCCCGTCGTCGACGAGTTGCTGCTCACCCTGTGCAGCCGCGACCTGCTCGACTGGACCGTCCGTGAGGCCGTCCTCGGCACCACCTCGGTCACGGTCCGCCGGGGCGAGGCGGTGTCCCTCCTGGGAACGGCCCAGCGCGTCACCGGCGTACGCGTCCTCGCCGACGGCACCGAGGAGGATCTGCGGGCCGATCTCGTCGTCGACGCGAGCGGACGGGGATCACGTGTCGAGCACTGGCTCGAGTCGCTCGGCGTGACGGACATACCCACCGACGAGGTCGACTCGGGTCTCGTCTACGCCAGCCGCGTCTTCCGCGTTCCGCCGGGCGCGGAGCACTTCCCGCTGACCCAGGTCGAGGCGGAACCCGTCCGCTCCCGGCCGGGGCGTTCCGGGAATCTGGTGCCCATCGAGGGCGGCCGCTGGCTGGTCAGCCTGGCGGGTACCCGCGGCGGTGAACCCAGCGCCGATCCCGAGGAGTTCACCCGCTTCGCGCTCGGCCTGCGCCACGCCCTCATCGGGCAGCTCATCTCCGGTGCCGAGCCGCTCGGCGAAGTGTCCCTCAGCCGCAGCACCCGCAACAGGCGCCGCGACTTCGAGAAGGCGGCCATGCCCGAGGGCCTGGTGGTGCTGGGTGACGCCGTCGCCACCTACAACCCCGTCTACGGGCAGGGCATGTCCGTCGCGGCCCTGGGCGCCCTGGCTCTGAGCCGGCGGTTGCAGCAGGACGATGTCACCGCTCCGGGGTTCGCCCGCGGGGTCCAGCGGGCGGCCGCCAAGTCCGTCTCGGCCGCGTACACCCTGAGCACCTCCCAGGACCAGTGGTTCCCGGAGGTCATCGGCAAGGCTCCGACGCTCACCGACCGGCTCCTCAGCCGCTACATGGGCCGGATGGCACGCGTGGCGACCACCTCCTACCCCGTGTCCGCGGCGATGTGCTCGGTCATCACGCTCCAGGCCGACGCGAGCCGTCTCGTACACCCCAAGCTGCTGCTCGCCACTCTGAGAGGGCCCGTCATGGAGCCCCTGTCCGGGCCGCCGCTGACCCCTGAGGAGAGCGGCTTCCTCGACGCCCTGGGCCCCGCCCCCGTGTGACGGTCGACGCCCGCGCCCCGTACCCGGATGACGGCGTCCGCGCAACGGGCGCGGGTCAAGGGTCCTCGCTCCGGTCACGGGTCCCGAACAGGGCGGTCGGTCGGGCCGGCCGATGAGCCGATACGTAGGTCAACGCGGGCTCGGGTCAGGAGAGCTGGCGCACCGTGGTTCTCCTCGATTGGATCGCGGCGTCCACGATGGGGGTCCGCACCGCCCGGGACAGACTCAGCAATGACGGCTGACCCGTGTCCAACGACCGCGAACCGGCGGCGGGACGTCGCACGCACGCGCTGACGGAGACCACCACGTCGACGTCCCCGACCGAGATGCCGATGGTGCCGGTATCCGCGACGGGGGACGGAGCCTCGGCGAGAGCGGCCACGGCGACCATCGCGGCCAGCCCGATCACCTCGGCGTCCGCCGCACAGGACCCGGCGGCGAGCGCCTCCCGGTAGGCGCGGCGCCGCACCTGGTCGTCGAGTTGTCCGGCCAGTCGCTTGAGGCCGTCCCGGATGGCCGTTTCCCGCGTGGTGAGCTGCAGTTCGACGTCGCCGATCGTCCGCCACGACAGAGCCGTGACGCAGCGCCGACGGCTGCTGGGCCCCGCCAGCAGACAGAACAGCGGACGCAGGCGCACGAACGTGACGGCGGAATCGATGCGCGGACCGATGAGGGGAAGGATGTAGCCGGCCGAGGCGAGGCAGGAGCCGACGGCCACGAGCGGTGCGACGCTGGTGCTCAGACCGTCCCAGCTGTGCCCGAGCCAGTGGGCGGTCAGCGCGACGGCCTTGACGACGCTGTAGGCGCTGGTGAACAGCCAGCCCACCACGAGCAGGGCCAGCGACCCACGCGTCCAGCGCTTGACCTTCCGTGTCCAGCGCCAGCACAGCAGGGTCGTCGTCACCGCTGCCACCATGTGCGCCACCAGGTACAGCACGATCATCTCTCGGATGAACGGAGTCGAGGCGTAGTAGGTGTCGAAGTCGGCCCGGCGCTCGACCGGCGCGTCGCCCAGCGTGAACAGGACGCCCTCGGCTGCGATCACTCCCAGGTAGCTGAACAGCCATGCCCGGGAGGTGCGTCGGACCCGGACGGGGTCGCTGCCCCGCCAGTGCACGATGAGGATGAGGGACGCCGCGCCGAAGGCGGTCACCGCGCCGTACGTCAGGGGCGCTGCCACATTCGGTATGCCCGTGACGCTGTTGACCAGGGCGACGGTGGGCGGCGCGCCGAGTACGAAGCAGAGCCCCGACAGGAGGATGACGGCGCAGAAGGACCGCTTCAGCGGGTCTCTCCAGTGGCGACGCAGGTCGGGCAGTTGGGCGGCGAGTCCCATCCAGAGGATGGCCGCGGCCAGGTAGTAGATCAGTCCGTTCACATCGGGCCCAGGGGCGACCGGCGGCACACGTCTCGATGCGCGCCGGTTCGCGGACCGGTCGCGGACAGCCCGATGTTCGCCAGGGCGCACGGGTTCGAGCCGCGCACCGATGTGCTGGTTCCGGCCAGAAGTTGACCGCTCAAGGCCTCCTCCGTTCCGCGCCCGGTCCAGCGCCGGCTCTGCCCCGAAAACACCGCCAACCCCTGCTCTCCGCGTCAAAGAGGCATACGGACGCCTGCCCGAGTGGCTTGGGGGCCGATGTCTCGCCCGCGAGCCTGCCGTGCCCTTTCGGCCTTCTCATACTTGTTCACCCTAGCCACCTTGTCACCCACTCGAACTGCCGTGGGTGCAAAAGCACATGCGTCAGGAGCGGCTCCGGATGGAGCCGGCTCCGGCAGTGTGGCCGCTTTGGCCCGTGTATCAGGCTGTAGAGGCAGGTATGCGAAGGGCGGATCGGTGCGGCAGGAGGAGCAACGCCGTCGAACGGCCCGCGACGAAGCGGAGGTTCACGGGTTTCGCGGACGGGAGCGGTCCCCGTCATCCGCGGCGGAGGTCCGGCCGGCTGTTCGCCGGGCGGGAGCCGGACCAGGGGCGACCGGTCGGCTCCACGGCTACCGGGTCGGCTCCGCGACTACGAAGCGGAGTCGACGCTCACCCCTGGAGCACGCCGATGAGTCCCGCCACCGTTCGTGCCATCGCCTCCCGTCCCACGCTGAGGTATTTCCGTGAGTCCACGGCTTCGGGGCGGGCCGCGAGGAACTCCCGGATGGCGCCCGTCATCGCGATGTTCAGCGCGGTGCCGACGTTGACCTTGGCGATACCGCCTTCGACGGCCGCCCGGAGCTCGTCGTCCGGGACCCCGGAGGAACCGTGCAGGACGAGAGGGACACCGACGGACGCGGCCAGGCGTTTGAGCAGGCCGTGGTCGAGGGCGGCGGTCCGGGTGGTCATCGCGTGCGAGCTGCCGATCGCCACGGCCAGCGCGTCCACGCCGGAGTCGGCCACGAAGGCGCGGGCCTCGCTGGGGTCGGTGCGAGCGCCGGGCGCGTGCGCGTCCCGCGGCGGTTCACCGTCCTTGCCGCCGACCTCGCCCAACTCGGCCTCGATCCAGAGACCTTGGGCATGAGACCAGTCGGCTGCGGCGCGGGTCGAGGCGAGGTTCTCCTGGTACGGCAGGCGCGACGCGTCGTACATGACGGAGCTGAACCCGGCACCCGGCGCCTGCCGGAGCAGGTCGTCGCTCTGGACATGGTCGAGGTGCAACGCGACGGGCACCGAGGCCCGTTCGGCGGCGGCGGTCGCGGCACGGGCCAGCGGGAGCAGCCGGCCGTAGCGGAACTTGACCACGTTCTCGCTGACTTGGAGCACGACGGGCGCGCCGGCGGACTCCGCCCCCGCGATGACGGCCTCGACGTGCTCCAGGGTGATGACATTGAACGCGGCGACGGCGGTCCGCGCCAGGGCGGCCCGGGCGACCAGCTCACCGGTTGCTGCGAGGGGCACAACTCCTCCTTCTCCGTGGGTGGTCGGGCCGGTTCAGTCGCCGAGGATCACGGAGCGGGTGAGGTGGCGCGGCTGATCGGGGTCCAGGCCGCGTGCCGCGGCGACGGCGACGGCGAGGCGCTGGGCGCGGACGAGTTCGGCGAGCGGGTCGAGGCCGCCGTCCACCCACAGTCCGCCGGTCCGCCGGACCTGTTCGGCCAGCCCCTCGGGTGCCTCGCCGAGCATCCAGGTGGCCGTGCCGTGGGTGGTGATGCTGATGGGGCCGTGCCGGTACTCCATCGCCGGGTAGGCCTCGGTCCAGGCGAGGGACGCCTCCCGCATCTTGAGCCCGGCCTCGTTGGCGAGGCCGACGCTCCACCCGCGGCCGAGGAAGGTGAACTGCGCGCAGCCGACGAGCTCTTCGGGCAGCGGGGTGTCGAGCGCGGTGCGCGCGTCGGCGACGACGGCGTCACTGTGCAGTCCGAGGTGGGCCCGGAGCAGGGTGAGCGCGGTGGTCGCGAAGCGGGTCTGCACGACGGACCGCTCGTCGGCGAAGTCGAGCACGACGACGTCGTCGGCGGACTCCATCACGGGCGTGTGCGGATCGGCGGTGACGGCGGTCGTACGGGTGTGTCCGCGCAGTCGCCCGAGGAGTTCGAGCACTTCGGTGGTCGTGCCGGAGCGGGTCAGGGCGACCACGCGATCGTAGGAGCGGCCGGCGGGGAACTCCGAGGCGGCGAAGGCGTCCGTCTCACCCTGCCCGGACTGTTCGCGCAGTACGGCCGCGGCCTGCGCCATGAAGAACGAGGTGCCGCACCCCACGATCGCGACACGTTCCCCCGCCGCGGGCAGCGCGGCTCCGTGCACCGCCGCCTCCTGCGCGGCGCGGACCCAGCACTCGGGCTGGCTGCTCAGCTCGTCCTCGACATGCGTCATGCCGTACCCCTCCCACGAATGCTCGTTCTTGCAAGATATAGCGAAGTTTCGAGCACAATCAAGCATCTGAGCGGAGGTGGGGTGCGCTAGGGTCGCGGAAGATCGAGGACTGGAGGGTGCGGATGTCGCGCGACGCCCGTTGGAAGGCGCTGCTGGAACTGCTCGTGGAGCGGGGCCGCCTGGATGTCGAGGAAGCGGCGACGCGGCTGGAGGTCTCGGCGGCGACGATCAGGCGCGACTTCGACCAGCTCGCCGAGCAGCAGATGCTCGTGCGCACCCGGGGCGGCGCGGTCGTGCACGGCGTCTCCTACGAACTGCCGCTGCGCTACAAGACCGCCCGCCACGCCTCGGAGAAGCAGCGCATCGCGAAGGCGGTGGCCGACCTCATCGCGCCCGGCGAGGCGGTGGGCCTGACGGGCGGCACCACGACGACCGAGGTGGCCCGCGCCCTGGCCGTACGCCCGGATCTGGCCTCGGGCTCCCCCGCCCTGACCGTCGTCACGAACGCGCTGAACATCGCGAACGAACTCGCCGTGCGTCCCCAGTTCAAGATCGTGGTGACCGGCGGGGTCGCACGGCCGCAGTCCTACGAGCTCATCGGGCCGCTCGCGGACGGCGTGCTCGGGCAGATCACCCTGGATGTCGCGGTGCTCGGCGTGGTCGCGTTCGACGCCACGCACGGCGCCGCCGCCCACGACGAGGCGGAGGCCGCGATCAACCGCCTCCTGTGCGAGCGGGCCGAGCGCGTGATCGTCGCCGCCGACTCCAGCAAGCTGGGACAGCGCGCGTTCGCCCGTATCTGCGCGGCCGAGTCGGTGGGCACGCTCGTCACGGACGTGGCGGCGGGGCCGGAGACGATCGGGCGGTTCGAGGAGGCGGGGATCGAGGTCATCACCGTATGACAGCGAGACCGTCGCCCGACTTCGAGGCCATCGCCGTATGACACCGAGACCATCGCCCGACTTCGATGCCATCGCCGTATGACACCGAGACCATCGCCCGACTTCGATGCCATCGCCGTATGACACCGAGACCATCGCCCGGCTTCGATGCCATCGGCTGACTTCGGGGCCATCGCCCGCGCTCGTCATGGGCGTGCGGTTCCGCCCGCGCTCTTCCCCGGGGCCGACCTGACACCGGGGCACGACCTCGACCTGGTGCGGACGCCCGCCGGCCCCTCTCCGCCCGCAAGCTGCCCGCGCCCGAGGGCCGGAGGTCAGCGAGCGGCACCGAACCGGGCCGCACAGCCGCGCCCGCTCATCGGGCGCGGCCGCCCTGCAGGCGCGACCGGTCCGGAGGCGCGCCCGAGGGCCGCCTCGCTGTGCCGTCCGGCCTCGAAGACTCCCGCCCCCGGGGTTGCCGCGCCGCCCGGTCAGCGTGCCCCGGGTCCCACTCCCCCGGCTTGCGCGCGGTGCGACGCGCGCAGCGTGCCGACGGTCTTGAGGAGGCGGTCGGCCGGGTCACGCAGCGTCGGATGGGCGAGGACCGTGTTCCGCAGCCCGCGCACGGGCCTGCGCCAGAGCCGGTGGGCCGCCGCCACCGGATGGGGGCGGGCCACGAACCCTTCGCCCACGCGCAGTTCGCGGGTCTTGAGCCAGTCCTTGTACTCCTTGTCCCCGCGCCCCAGATCCAGCAGGCTCACACCGTGCCGACCGGCCGCCTCGGCGGTCCGCAGGTGCATCATCAGCCCGGGCGAGTAGCGCTGGAACTCGGGGTCGTACGCGGTGAACCAGGCCGCGAGCACCGTGCGCGAGCGGGGTCCGAAGTGGGCGGCGACCGGCCGGTCCCCGGCGTAGAGCACGGACAGCACGCCGGTGAAGTGCTCCTCGCGGACATCGAACAGGTGGTTCACCAGATCGACGATCCAGGGCCGCGCGAAGCGGTCCATGCGTCCCGTCCTGCGGTACTGGGCGGACTTCCACCGCATGAGCGTGCGCAGCATCCGCGGATCGCGCTCGTCGAAGACGAACCGCACCTCGCCCACATCACGCGCGAGCCGCCGTTCCTTCTTCAGGGTCGTCTTCGCCTGCCCCGGGTAGGCGCCGCGCAGCCACTCCGGGTAGCCGCTGTCCCCGGGCTTCAGGTCGATGACCGGGGAGGCGAACGTTCCCGTCACATAGCGTCCGAACGGCTTCTGCTCCTCGACGAGATGGTCGAACTCGAAGATGGACATCCCGCAGGCTCGCAGCACTTCCGGCGGGTCCCAGGTGACCCCGGGTCTGTGCACCAGTGCCTGGCAGTCCGAGAGTCCGAGGCCGATGGCTCTGCCGACGCCGAAGACATTGCGCTCGTACGGCAGGAAACCGACGGGCTCCCCGTCCTCGCGCAGGACCGCGACCTGCGCACCGCTCCGGTATCTGCCGACCCCCGTCGCGAACTCCGGCGCCAGGAACGGATTGGCGTACTCGGGCGACTCGTCCATCGCCCGGTGCCAGGCCTCGCGCAGCGGGACGCTCAAGCCGTCGAGTCTGTGGATCGTGATCTCCACCTCAGATCAACCACCCTTCCGTGGGCGCTGCGAGGAACGTACCGGTCACAGCACAGGCCAGTAGGGCGTGTGGATCCTTGCTGTTGGATCGCATGGGCGACAGCTCCCCCCATGACGCGCTGTCCGCGTCCTGCCACTTTTCTGATTTCCGCCGTCCCGCGCCGCGCATGGACTCGTCTCCCGGTCGAGCACCGAGATCCGAGCCATTCGGCGGGGGCTCAAACGTCGCGAAACAGCACGCACGCTGTCAAGGGTGCGTACTGCAACGAATGAGTCCAGGTCGGAAGACAGAGGCTTTGTCGTACTGGTGGACGCACCGTGAGCCCGACAGCGAGCCCCATGGAGGGTCGGAATCCGGGGCCGCGAACGGCCCCCGCCGACGCCGCCTTCCGTGCGAGTGGACACCACGTGAACGATCGGAACGACGGCCGGTTAGCATATGAGCGCCACCTAGCTCGAAAGATGATTCTGTGACTGTCAACGACGACGCGTTCACCAACTGGAAGACCCGCGAAGAGATCGCGGAGTCGATGATCCCGATCATCGGGAGGCTGCACCGGGAGCAGGACGTCACGATCCTCCTGCACAGCCGCTCCCTGGTGAACAAGTCGGTGGTGAGCATTCTCAAGACCCACCGCTTCGCCCGGCAGATCGCCGGCGAGGAGCTCTCGGTCACCGACACACTGCCGTTCCTGCGGGCGCTCACCACGCTCGACCTCGGCCCGTCCCAGATCGACCTCGGCATGCTCGCCGCGACGTACCGGGCCGACGACCGCGGGCTGTCGGTCGAGGAGTTCACCGCCCTGTCCGTCGCCGGTGCCACGGGCGAGAACAAGATCGAGCGCCGCGAGGGACGCGACGTCGTCCTGTACGGCTTCGGTCGCATCGGCCGCCTCATCGCCCGCCTGCTCATCGAGAAGACGGGTTCCGGCAACGGCCTGCGGCTGCGCGCCATCGTCGTACGCCAGGGCGGCGACCAGGACATCGTCAAGCGCGCCTCGCTGCTGCGCCGCGACTCCATCCACGGGCAGTTCCAGGGCACGATCACCGTCGACGAGGCGAACAGCACGATCATCGCCAACGGCAACGAGATCAAGGTCATCTACGCCGGCGACCCGTCCGAGGTCGACTACACGACGTACGGGATCAAGGACGCCATCCTTGTCGACAACACCGGCAAGTGGCGCGACCGCGAGGGCCTCTCGAACCACCTGCGCCCCGGCATCGACAAGGTCGTCCTGACCGCGCCGGGCAAGGGCGACGTCCCGAACATCGTGCACGGCGTCAACCACGACACGATCAAGCCGGACGAGCAGATCCTGTCCTGCGCCTCCTGCACCACCAACGCGATCGTGCCGCCGCTGAAGGCGATGGCGGAGGAGTACGGCGTTCTGCGCGGGCACGTGGAGACCGTCCACTCGTTCACCAACGACCAGAACCTGCTGGACAACTACCACAGCTCCGACCGCCGAGGCCGCTCCGCGCCGCTCAACATGGTCATCACCGAGACGGGTGCCGCCTCCGCGGTCGCCAAGGCGCTGCCCGACCTGAAGGCGCCCATCACCGGCAGCTCGATCCGCGTCCCGGTGCCGGACGTCTCGATCGCGATCCTCAGCCTGCGCCTGGGCCGCGAGACCACCCGCGAGGAGGTCCTCGACTACCTCCGCAACGTCTCGCTGACCTCGCCGCTCAAGCGCCAGATCGACTTCATCAGCGCCCCCGACGCGGTGTCGAGCGACTTCATCGGCTCGCGTCACGCCTCGATCGTCGACGCCGGCGCCACCAAGGTCGACGGCGACAACGCGATCCTCTACCTCTGGTACGACAACGAGTTCGGCTACTCCTGCCAGGTCATCCGGGTCGTCCAGCACGTCTCCGGCGTGGAGTACCCGACGTACCCGGCTCCGGCGGTCTGAGCCGGAAGCTGCGCGTGGTTCGCCGTCCGGGCAGGTGGGACGGCGAACACCGGGCCGTTGTCGTCGGCATCGCCGAGGACGAGTAGCCATGCTCGCTCCGCCCGGGGCGACACAGGGAATTCCTCCCATCGGGGGTCCCGGTCGCCCCGTTCCTTCGTGGCGCCCCGTCCGGCGCGCTCCGACCCACCACCCCCTCGCTCCAGCGCGGCACCGCCCGACGCATCCCTTGCCCCGAGCCGGGCACCCGTCTAACGTGAGTTTGTGCCGCTAATAAACAAAACCAGCCCGCACAGCGTTGTGCCGGACCGCTCCCTCACCCGACTCCGCGTCGTCCTCACCGCGTTCTTCGCCCTCGACGGCTTCGTCTTCGCCGGCTGGGTCGTCCGCATCCCCGTCATCAAGCACCAGACCGGTGCCTCCGCCGGCGCTCTCGGCCTCGCCCTCCTCGGCGTCTCCGCCGGTGCCGTGATCACCATGATGCTCACGGGACGGCTCTGCCGACGGTTCGGCAGCCACCCGGTGACCGTGGCCTGCGGCGTGTTGCTGTCCCTGAGCGTCGTCCTGCCCCCGCTCACCCACTCGGTACCGGCCCTGGGCCTCGTCCTGCTGGTCTTCGGCGCCGCGTACGGCGGTATGAACGTCGCCGCGAACAGTGCGGCCGTCGACCTCGTGGCCGCGCTGCGGCGCCCGGTGATGCCCAGTTTCCACGCGGCGTACAGTCTGGGCGGCATGCTCGGGGCGGGGCTCGGGGGGCTGGTCGCCGCGCATCTGTCACCGACGCGCCATCTGTTCGGGATCGCCGTCCTCGGCCTGCTCGTGACCGCCGTCGCGGGACGCGCGCTGCTGCGGCAGGACGTCCCCGCGGCGCCGGACCGTCCACGGAGCGACGGGGGGCCGGCACCGGCGCGTCTCGACGGCCGTACCCGTGGACTGGTCGTCGTCTTCGGCCTGATCGCCCTGTGCACGGCGTACGGCGAAGGCGCGCTCGCGGACTGGGGCGCGCTCCACCTGGAGCAGGACCTTGACGCGCACCCGGGGATCGCCGCCGCCGGCTACTCGTGCTTCGCCCTCGCCATGACGATCGGCCGCCTCAGCGGGACGGCACTGCTCGAACGCCTCGGCCGGACCCGCACGTTGGTCGCGGGCGGCACGACGGCCGCGCTCGGCATGCTGCTCGGCTCGCTGGCGCCCTCCACCTGGGCCGCGCTGCTCGGCTTCGCCGTCACCGGGCTCGGCCTCGCCAACATCTTCCCCGTCGCGGTCGAGCGGGCCGGAGCGCTCGCCGGAGCGAGCGGGGTCGCCATCGCCTCCACCCTCGGGTACGGGGGCATGCTGCTCGGGCCGCCCGCGATCGGGTTCATGGCCGACTGGCACTCCCTGCCGACGGCGCTCACGAGCGTCGCGGCACTGGCGGCCGTGGCCGCCCTCATCGGATTCGCGACGCGCCGGGCCGCGGTGGGGTGAGAGGGCGTGGAGCCCCGGGCACTGCCACCGGTGGCTCCACAGAGATGCGCGGACGCTCTCCCCGCTCCACCACCCACTGCTCCCCCTGCTCCCCCGAGGGCCCCGCATCCGGCACACTCGCGGCATGGAGATTCCGGAGTTCGTGGAAACCCTGGACAGGGAAGGCCGGTTGCTGGTCGCGGCCGCCGAGTCGGCGGGTGTCGACGCCAAGGTCGCGACCTGTCCCGACTGGCAGGTCAGGGATCTGGTGCGGCACACGGGCATGGTCCACCGCTGGGCCACCGCGTTCGTCGCCGAGGGACACACCTCGTACCACCCCGACGGCGGACTGCCGGATCTCGACGGCGACGAGCTGCTGACCTGGTTCGGGGAGGGGCACCGGACGCTCGTGGACACCCTGGCGGGCGCCTCGCCGGACGTCCGGTGCTGGAGCTTCCTGCCGGCGCCCTCGCCGCTGGCCTTCTGGGCGCGCAGGCAGGCGCACGAGACCACCGTGCACCGGGTCGACGCCGAATCGGCGCTCGGCGGGGAGGCGGCCGCGATCCCACCGGGCTTCGCGGTCGACGGGATCGACGAGTTGCTGTGCGGGTTCCACGGGCGCTCGAAGAGCAGGGTGCGCACCGAGGAGCCTCGTGTGCTGCGGGTGCGTGCCACCGACCGCCCGGCCGCCGTGTGGACCGTACGGCTCTCGTCCCAGCCGCCGCTCAGCGAACGCGGGGAGCGCGCCCAGGTGGACGTCCACGCGGATGTGGACGGTGAGCTGGCGGGTCCGGCCGCGCAGCTCTACCTGGCGCTGTGGAACCGCGTGCCGTTCCCGAGCGTGACGGGGGACGCCTCGCTCGCCGACCTGTGGCGGGAGAAGTCCGGCATCACCTGGAGCTGATGCGCGAAGCCGGGCTCCGGGGCGCCCGGAGACGGCCGGCGCGCGGCTGGGGCGCCCGGAACGGACGGCCGTGGCCCCTCACGCAACTGGAACGAATCGCCGTGGCCCCTCGCGCGGCCGGAACGAACTGCCGTGGCCCCTCACGCATCCGGAACGCACGGCCGCGGCCCCTCGCGCGGCCCGAACGGACTGCCGAGGCCCCTGGCGCGGCCCGAACCGGGCACGCCGGGCGACCAGGCCGACGGGACCGCCCGGTCACTCGCAGGAGGCCGCCGGGCCGCCCGCCAGCATCCGTGTGAGGACCGCGCGCTGCAACGGCTTCACCTCGCCGTGCAGTTCACGCCCCTTCGACGTGATGCACACGCGCACACCCCGCCGGTCCTCCGCGCACATCCCGCGCGTCACGAGGCCGTCCTTCTCCAGGCGGCCGATCAGCCGGGACAGGGCGCTCTGGCTGAGGTGGACCCGCTCGGCGATCTCCTGGACACGGTAGGAGGGGCCGCCGTCCGTCGCGGTGCCCTCCGCCAGCACGTCGAGGACCTCGAAGTCGCTGGCGCCCAGCCCGTGTCGATGCAGCTCGCGATCGAGCTCACAGAGGGTGCGGGCGTGCACCGCGAGGATGTCGCGCCACTGGTCCACGAGCCCTTGCTCGGCATTCTTCGCCGCCATGCGCGCACCGTAGCAAAGAATCGACTTTGTTGCATCGGAATTAAATGCGCTTGCATTGAATGCATGTGCATGTACTGTCTGACGCATGACCTCTCCGCTCACCCACCCCGCGCCGCAGGGACGCTGGACCCCTCGCCTGTGGGGCACCCTGCTCGTGCTCTGCGCCGCGATGTTCCTGGACGCGCTGGACGTGTCGATGGTCGGCGTCGCGCTGCCGTCCATCGGCTCCGAACTCGACCTCTCCACCTCGACGCTCCAATGGATCGTCAGCGGCTACATCCTGGGTTACGGCGGGCTCCTCCTCCTCGGCGGACGCACCGCCGACCTGCTGGGCCGCCGCCAGGTCTTCCTGGTGGCCCTCGGAGTGTTCGCGCTCGCCTCGCTGCTCGGCGGGCTCGTCGACTCGGGCCCGCTGCTGATCGCCAGCCGTTTCATCAAGGGACTGAGCGCCGCGTTCACCGCGCCCGCGGGCCTGTCGATCATCACCACGACCTTCGCCGAGGGCCCGCTGCGCAACCGCGCGCTCTCGATCTACACCACGTGCGCGGCCACCGGCTTCTCCATGGGTCTGGTCCTGTCCGGTCTGCTGACCGAGGCGAGCTGGCGGCTGACCATGCTGCTTCCCGCGCCCATCGCCGTGGTCGCCCTGTTCGCGGGCCTGAAGCTCATCCCGCGCAGCGAGCGCGAGAAGGACCACCGCGGCTACGACATCCCGGGCGCCATCCTCGGCACCGCCTCGATGCTGTTGCTCGTCTTCACGGTCGTCCAAGCACCCGAGGCCGGCTGGGGATCGGCCCGCACGCTGCTGTCCTTCCTCGCCGTGGCCGTACTGCTCACCGTCTTCGTCGGCATCGAGCGACGCAGCCCGAGCCCGCTGATCCGGCTCGGCGTCCTGCGTTCCGGCAGCCAGATCCGGGCCCAGCTCGGCGCGATGGCGTTCTTCGGCTCGTACGTCGGATTCCAGTTCCTGGTGACGCTGTACATGCAGTCGCTGCTGGGCTGGTCGGCGCTGCACACCGCGCTCGCCTTCCTGCCGGCCGGCGCGCTGGTGGCGCTGTCGTCCACGAAGGTGGGGGCCGTCGTCGACCGGTTCGGTACGCCCCGGCTCATCGCGACGGGCTTCGCCCTGATGGTCGTCGGGTACGCGCTCTTCCTCCGCGTCGACCTGGACCCGGTCTACGCGGCGGTCATCCTGCCGACCATGCTGCTGATCGGCGCCGCGTGCGCCCTGGTCTTCCCGTCCCTCAACATCCAGGCGACCAACGGCGTCGACGACCACGAGCAGGGCATGGTCTCGGGCCTGCTCAACACCTCCGTGCAGGTCGGCGGCGCGATCTTCCTCGCGGTCGTGACGGCGGTCGTCACCGCGAACTCCTCCGAGGGCTCCTCGCCCCAGGACGTTCTCGACAGCTACCGGCCCGGCCTGATGGTGGTGACCGGCATCGCCTTCGTGGGCCTGCTCATCACTCTGCCCGGCCTGCGGACACGGCGCCCGAAGGAGTCCGTCGTCGTCGCCCGTTCCGACCTGAAGGTGACGGAGACGGAGTCGGAGCGTGTCGCCGTCCGCGACTAGGGGACGCCTCCGACACTTGCGCCCGGCGGGCCCTTGCCCCGCCGGGCGCAAGCCTGTTGGCTCGACGTATGAGCAACAACGGGGAGAGCAGCGACAGTTACCGGGCTCGCGCGCAGGGGACGCGCGCCCGGCGCACCCAGGCACAGCGGGACGCGGTCACGGTCGAGATCGGATACGCCTTGGCCAGCGCGGCGTTGGTCGCGGCGGTCGCCTTCGGGGTCGTCAGCGGGCCCGCGCTCTTCCTGGACCTGTCGCACGGCGCGGTACGGACGCTCGTCACCGCGGGGGCCGGCCTGGCCGCCGTCCTCTTCGCTCTAAGGGTGGCCACCGTACTGTTCCGCTTCCACGACAAGGCGGAGCCTCAGCCCAGCCAGCCCGGTCGCACCAAACCCGACTCATAGGCGAGCACGACCAGTTGGGCCCGGTCGCGGGCCCCGAGCTTCACCATCGTCCGGCTGACATGGGTCTTGGCCGTGAGCGGGCTGACGACCAGGCGGCGGGCGATCTCGTCGTTCGAGAGGCCGATGCCGACCAGGGCCATCACCTCCCTTTCCCGCTCGGTGAGTTCGGCGAGGGACGCGGCGGACTCGGGTTCCTTGGAACGGGCCGCGAACTCGGAGATCAGCCGGCGCGTCACCCCTGGCGAGAGCAGGGCGTCGCCCTCGACCACCGCCCGTACCGCCCGCAGCAGTTCCTCGGGCTCGGTGTCCTTGACCAGGAAGCCGGAAGCACCGGAACGGATGGCCTCGAAGACGTACTCGTCGAGCTCGAAGGTGGTGAGCATGACCACCTTGACGTCCTTCAAGTCCCCATCGCCGGTGATGCGGCGCGTGGCGGCCAGGCCGTCCACCAGCGGCATCCGGATGTCCATCAGGACGACGTCGGGGCGCAGTTCACGAACGGCGCGCACCGCTTCCTCGCCGTCGGCGGCCTCCCCGGCCACCTCGATGTCCGGCTGCGCGTCGAGCAGCGCCTTGAAGCCGGCCCTGACCAGTGACTGGTCGTCGGCGAGCAGTACGCGGATCACCGGTCCTCCTTGACCTTCCACGGCAGTACGGCCAGCACCCGGAACCCTCCGTCGTCGCGCGGACCCGCCTCGATCGTGCCACCCAGTGCCGCCGCCCGCTCCCGCATACCCGCGAGCCCGTTGCCGCTGCCGCCCGCGTCCGCGCCGGTGGCCGGCCCGTCGTCGTCGATCCGCAGTCGCAGCGCGCCCTCCGCGTGATCCAGCCGCACGCGCGCGCTGCGCGAACCCGAATGCCGTACGACGTTGGTGAGCGCCTCCTGGATGATGCGGAATGCGGCGAGATCCGTGCCGGGCGGCGGCGCCGGGACCTCGCCCTCGATCTCGACCGTCAGGCCGGCGCCCGCCGCCTGCTCGACCAGTTCGGGGAGCCGGTCGAGCCCCGGCGCGGGCGCGCGCGGCGCCTCACCCGGCGCGCGCAGCGTGTCGAGCACCTGGCGGACCTCGCCCAGCGCCTCCTTGCTGGCCGCCTTGATGGTGGTGAGCGCCGTACGCGCCTGCTCGGGGTCGGAGTCCAGCAGTGCCAGGCCGACGCCCGCCTGGACGTTGATCACCGAGATGCTGTGCGCCAGCACGTCGTGCAGTTCTCGGGCGATCCGCAGCCGCTCCTCGTCCGCGCGCCTCCGGGCGGCCTGCGCGCGCTCCGCGCGGTCGCGGGCCCACTGCTCACGGCGCACACGGACCAGTTCCGACAGCGCCAGCACCGCCACGACCCAGGTGGCGATGCCGATCTCCTGCATCCAGGAAGGGGGGCCGTCGCCCGTCGGGGGCAGTCCGCGGTACAGCAAGTGGGCCACCACGAGGTGCCCCGCCCACAGCAGGCCGACCGCCGTCCAGGCGGCCCGGCGGTGACCGGCGACCACGGCGCTGAAGCAGCCCACGGCGACAGGAAGGAAGACCGGACCGTACGGGTATCCCGCGGCCACATAGACCAGGGCGACGGCAGCGGTGCCGAACACGACGAACACGGGGTGTCGCTGTCGCCAGAGCAGCAGACCGGAGCCCACCACGAGGAGTGCCCTGGCGAAGAAGTCCAGGGCGAGCCGGTCGTCGTGCTGGGCGTGGGCCGCGAAGTTGGAGCCGAGGAGCACGAAGGCGGTCAGCAGCAGCGTGGAACGCCACGGCCAGCGCGCGCGGCGCTCCTCGTCGTTCCAGCGGTTCCACCCGGGCGGCCCGTGCCACCGCCGCGGTGGACCGCCCCACGTCGGACCCGCGGGCGTGTGCTGCTCTTCCATGACCGTCACGCTAGACGGACGGACACGGCGGCGGCGTCCGCCGGGCGAGGTGATCACCCGTACTCCCCGCGGAGTACGGCGTCGGCGCCCCGGCTCTACGCCGGAGGTGAACCCGGGCCCACGCCGGAGGTGAGTCTGGACCTACCTACGACGAAGGCGTTCCACCGGCGGTCGCGCCCGGCTCCGGATGGACGAGCCCCACGTCGTGCGCGAGCCGGCCCACGGCATGCCGGAAGAAGGGTTCACGGTCCTCCACGACCCGGTTGAACTGGCCGAACAGCTCGAATCCGATCAACCCGTAGAGCTGTGCCCACGCGGCCACCAACGCCACGATCACCTCGGGCGGCAGATCGGGCGCGAGATCGGCGGAGATCCGCCGCGCCTCGGTCTTCAGTTCGGCGGGCAGTGGTGTGCGGGCCACGCCCTTGCCCCGGTACGCGTCCCGGACGATGCCGATCAGGAGCAGGCCGACCCGGGAGGCGGCCGGAACCGTCTCCTGCGGCGCCGTGTACCCGGGGACCGGGGAACCGTAGATGAGCGCGTACTCGTGCGGATGCCCCAGCGCCCAGCGCCGCGCCGCCACGCACACGGTGATCCAGCGCTCCCGGGAGCCGGCGGCGGCCACCTCGGCGTGCGCCGACTCGGCCGCCTCGCCCAGGGAGTCGTAGGCGTCGATGATGAGCGCGGTCAACAGGTCGTCCCTGCTGGGGAAGTACCTGTACAGCGCGGACGAGACCATCCCGAGCTCACGGGCCACGGCCCGCAGGGAGAGCTTGGCGGCGCCCTCCTCGGCGAGCTGTCTGCGCGCCTCTTCCTTGATGGCGGCGGTGACCTCGATCCTGGCTCGGGCACGTGCCCCTCGCGCGGTACTCATGGGCAGCAGTGTCCCACGATTCCAGAGCGGTGCACACAAAGGTGAGCGGTGATCCGAATATGGATCAGTGCTCCACTATGCGATCAGCGCCCACTGAAGAGAGCGATGCTCAAAAACGAGAGCAGCGCTCTTGCATTGGATCACCGATCTGATGCAGACTCTTCTCAAGCGAGAGCGGTGCTCACAAAAGAGATCGGCGCTCTCATCACAGATCTCGAGGGGTCACCGTGTCGACACACGTCCAGAAGCCGGGCTGGTTCACCGTCAACGTCTTCAACCGTGCCGTGGCCTGGATCACCAGGCGCGGCATCAGCGTCTGGGGGTCGCGCATCCTGGCCGTCCGGGGCCGCAAGAGCGGCGAGTGGCGTACGACGCCGGTCAATCTGCTCGTCGTGGACGGCGAGCAGTACCTCGTGGCCCCTCGCGGACATGTCCAGTGGACGCACAACATGCGGGTGGCCGGCACCGGCGAGCTGCGCCTCGGCAAGAAGGTCGACACCTTCACCGCCGTCGAGGTCGCCGACGACGACAAGGTCTCGCTGCTGCGCGCCTACCTCAAGCGCTGGAAGGCCGAGGTCGGGGTGTTCTTCGGCGGCGTCGGCCCCGACTCGTCCGACGAGGAGCTGCGGCGCATCGCTCCCGACCACCCGGTCTTCCGGATCACGGTCACGAGCTGACGACCGCCACCGCCGCCGCTCCTCATCCCGCGGCGGCCCCACGGTCGAGGGCGGTCGACGATCGAGGACGGTTGAGGATCGAGGACGATCGACGGTCGAAGGCGGTCGAGGATCGAGGGTGGCCCACGATCGAAAGTGGCCGACGGTCGAGCGCGGTCGACCGCGGCCACCTCCCGTGCTGCTCGCCTACTGCTGTTCGCCCTGCTCGCCCTCCGCCGCCTGCGGACCGCGGTCGATCGCGGTCAGGGCGCGTCCGACCATCGGGTGGGAGCGGATGATCTCGCCCAACGTGGTGGAGCCGCGGGTGATCCCCGTGAAGGCCTTCCACACCGGACGCAAGCCGGTGAGTCCCGCGTGGAACATGCCGGGACGACGCTCGAAGGCCGCGAGCAGGCGCTTGCCGACGCTCATCTCGACACCGAGCCCCGCCTTGATCGCGAAGGCGTAGTTCAGAGCCTGTCGGCGGGCGTCCACCCCGTCGTGCGCCTCGGCGATCCGGACGGCCCACTCGCCCGCCAGCCGCCCGGAGCGCAACGCGAACGAGATGCCCTCCCGGGTCCAGGGTTCGAGCAGTCCCGCCGCGTCGCCGCAGACGAGCACCCGGCCGCGTGACAGCGGCGAGTCGTCGGCGCGGCAGCGCGTCAAGTGGCCGGAGGAGATGGCCGGTTCGAAGCCCGCGAGGCCGAGCCGGGCGATGAAGTCCTCCAAGTACCGCTTGGTGGCGGCGCCTTCACCGCGCGCGGAGATCACCCCGACGGTGAGCGTGTCCCCCTTCGGGAAGACCCACCCGTAACTGCCGGGCATCGGGCCCCAGTCGATCAGGACCCGCCCCTGCCAGTCCTCGGCGACCGTCTCCGGCACCGGGATCTCGGCCTCCAGACCGAGATCGACCTGGTCGAGCTTCACCCCGACGTGCGCTCCTATCCGGCTCGCACTGCCGTCCGCGCCGACCACCGCCCGCGCCAGCACGGTCTCGCCGCCCTGCAGGACCACGGCGACGGTGCGCCGGTCCGGCACCGCCGACCCGTGCTGCTCGACGCGCGAGACTGTGGCGCCCGTACGCAGCTCGGCGCCCGCCTTCTGCGCGAACTCGACGATCTGCTGGTCGAACTCCGGGCGGTTGATCAGCCCGAACAGCATGTGCCGGGACCGCCGGGTGCGGGCGAACTTGCCGTCCATCGAGAAGGTGACCGCGTGCACCCGGTCTCTGAACGGCAGTTCGAAGCCGGGTGGCAGGGCGTCGCGCGAGGGGCCGATGATGCCACCGCCGCATGTTTTGTAGCGGGGCAGTTCGGCTTTCTCCAGCAGCAGGACGCTGCGTCCCGCGACCGCTGCCGCGTAGGCGGCCGAAGCGCCCGCCGGCCCCGCGCCGACGACCACGACGTCCCACACCTGCTGCCCGTCGTCCGCCGTACGTCGCCCGTCGTCCGCCGAAGAGTTCTCGCTGCTCACGTTGGTCTACTGCTCCCAGTCCAGCCGTCTGCCGCACCTGTCTCCCGCATCCTACGGCGGGCATCGCCGCAGGCCGCTGTGGGAGGATCGGCAGCGTATGCGTCCTGCACACCAGTACGCATCGCCCGATCATCTGTACACAGAAGTACAACGTCGCACCTACGAGGAGCGTGCCCATGTCGTCGAATCCGGTCGCCGAGACCGTCGCCTCGCTCATGCCCCGGGCGAAGGCGGAGCTGACCGAGCTGGTGGCCTTCAAGTCGGTGGCGGACTTCGACCAATATCCCAGGAGCGAGAGCGAGGGCGCCGCGAACTGGATCGCCGACGCGCTGCGCTCCGAGGGCTTCCAGGACGTCGCTCTGCTCGACACCCCGGACGGCACGCAGTCGGTGTACGGCTTCCTGCCCGGACCCGAGGGCGCGAAGACGGTCCTGCTGTACGCGCACTACGACGTGCAGCCGCCGCTGGACGAAGCGTCCTGGGCGACACCGCCGTTCGAGCTGGTGGAGCGCGACGGCCGCTGGTACGGGCGGGGCAGCGCCGACTGCAAGGGCGGCTTCGTCATGCATCTGCTGGCCCTGCGCGCCCTGAAGGCGAACGGCGGCGTTCCGGTGCACGTCAAGGTGATCGTCGAGGGTTCGGAGGAGCAGGGCACCGGGGGTCTGGAGCGGTACGCCGAGGAGCACCCGGAGCTGCTGACCGCCGACACCATCGTCATCGGCGACGCGGGCAACTTCCGTGCGGGCCTGCCGACGGTCACCGCGACCCTGCGCGGCATGACCCTCGTACGGGTGCAGGTGGACACCCTCGAAGGGAACCTGCACTCGGGACAGTTCGGCGGGGCGGCGCCCGACGCGCTGGCGGCGCTGATCCGTGTACTGGACTCGCTGCGGGACGAGGACGGTTCGACGACCGTCGACGGCCTCGCCGGGGACTCCGCGTGGGACGGCCTGCAGTACGAGGAGCAGGCGTTCCGTGAGGACGCCAAGGTGCTCGACGGGGTGGGGCTCATCGGCTCCGGCACCGTCGCCGACCGCGTGTGGGCGCGTCCGGCCGTCACGGTGCTCGGCATCGACTGCCCACCGGTCGTCGGCGCGACGCCGTCGGTGCAGGCCGGTGCCCGTGCGCTGGTCAGCCTGCGGGTGCCGCCGGGCGTCGACGCGACCCAGGCTACGAAGCTGCTCCAGGCGCACATCGAGGCGCACACGCCGTGGGGCGCGCGGGTGAGCACCGAGCAGATCGGTCAGGGCCAGGCGTTCCGCGCCGACACGTCCAGCCCCGCGTACGCGTCGATGGCCGAGGCCATGGCGGTCGCCTACCCGGGTCAGGAGATGCAGTCGGCGGGCATGGGCGGTTCGATCCCGCTCTGCAACACGCTGGCCTCGCTGTACCCGCAGACGGAGATCCTGCTCATCGGCCTGAGCGAGCCGGAGGCGCAGATCCACGCGGTGAACGAGAGCGTTTCCCCGGACGAGCTGGAGCGGCTGTCGGTCGCGGAGGCGCTGTTCCTGCGGAACTACGCGGCGAGCTGACCCACAGGCGTACGGCAGGGGCCCACGTCGTCGGACGTGGGCCCCTGCCGTGTTCGGTGTCTGGAGGCGGCGGAGGTCTCTCCTGAGATGTCCGCCGGGCCCCTCGGGACATGGGGGCACCAGGGCTGCTTCGCGCGCCTCGCGCCGCCTGGCGCGGTGACGGTGCGCGCCGCACCACCACGCCTGCAGCTGGCCGCGCCAACCAGTGTTCCGCACACCGGTAGGCGAGCAGACTGACCGGACACGCGGGCCAACCGGCAGGTCGGCGCACACACCGGTGCACGAGCCGATCGGCCGGACACGCGGGCCAACCGGCGGGTTGGCACGCACACCGGTGCACGAGCAGACTCGCCGGACCCACGGGCAGGTCGGCACACACCGGTGCGCGAGCCGACCCGTGGTCCCGCGGCCAACCGGTAGGGCGCGACGCCCCCTTGCGCGGACCGGCCCGTGGTCCGTACGCACCCGTCGTGCGCGGCACGGCGGTGAAGGATGCCGTCGACGACGGTCGCGGGGTCAGCCGAGCGGAACTCCGGCCTCCAGGTACAGCGCCGCGCCGCGCTCGCGGGCCCGCAGGGCCCAGCGGAGCCGTTCGTAGCGCACGGGCGGCAGGAGGTCGGCCGCCTCCTGCTCGGTGACGAAGCGCCAGCCGCGCAGCTCCGGTCCGGGCAGCAGGAGTACGCGGACGGCCTGCTCGTCGAGGCGTCCGCCGTCGAACAGGAGCCGCAGACCGCCGTAGCCGGGGGGTGCGGGCGCCTCCCAGTCGACGACGAGGAGCGTGGGCACCTCGTCGAGGGTGATGCCGGTCTCCTCCGTGACCTCGCGCATCCCGGCGCGGGCGGGCGCCTCGCCCGCCTCGACGACCCCGCCGGGGAACTCCCAGCCGGCCTTGTACGTCGGGTCGACGAGCAGGACCCGGTCGTTCTCGTCGAAGAGGAGCACCCCGGCGGCGACCGTCTCGGCGGTGGGTTCGGGGGTCTGCACGATGGCGCACACGGGTGCCTCGCCGGTGCGGACGGCCTCGGCGACGCGCAGGGCGGTGTCGTACGGGGTGAGCGCGCTGGTGTCCACGGGGTGGGCGTCGGCCGTGAGCCAGCCGAGGGCGGCACGGTAGGGCTCGATGTGGTCGTAGGACCACTGGCGCACCCGCATCTCGCCGTCGGGCAGCTCCGGAGGTACCTCGCGCCCGGCTATTCGCTCACGCAGGATCGTTTCCGCCGGGGCGAGGAGCACATGGCGGACGGGGATCCGGCGCGCGGCGAGCCCGCCGAAGATCTCGTCGCGGTATTCCTGGCGCAGCAGGGTCATCGGGACGACGAGTACGCCGCCGAGCTCGGCGAGCATGGCGGCCGCGGTGTCGACCACGAGCCGGCGCCAGATCGGCAGGTCCTGGAAGTCGCCGACCTCCGCGAGGTGCTTGGGCGGGAGCAGGTGCGTGAGTGTGCCCCCGATGACCTCGGGGTCGAAGAGCGTGCTGTTCGGGATCAGCTCGATCAGTTCCCGTGCGGTGGTGGTCTTCCCCGCACCGAACGCACCGTTGATCCAGACGATCACGATTCCCCCTCTTCTGTTGGCCCCCTGAGGCTTGCCCGCTCCACCCTGCCATGGAAACCAGCCGCTGATGAGGGCGCCGACAGCGCGGCGCCGGTGCCCCAGGACGGGACACCGGCGCCACGTGCGGTGCTTCAGCTCTCCTGACCGCCGAGGGCGCCGTCGTCGACCGCCAGGCTGTCGCTGCTGAGCGTGTGGTCGACGGTGCTGAGCGTGTCGTTGACGTTCAGATCGCTCAGGGCGTCCGCACCCAGGGCATGGGAGGGGGTGATCGCCGCGACGACGAATCCGGTGGCGAGGGAGGCGATGGCGAGCATGCTGCGCTTCTTCATGCCCGGTTCAACTGCGAAGGCCGGACGGAGTCACGGGTGGATCAGGCACCTTCATCCGGTCTGGCGCTCGACACCCCGGGCATGCCCAGCACACCGGGAAAACCCGCCGTCGGCCGACTGGCGCGTACACCCTCCGAGTGAGCCCGGCGGACACGACGCGATCCCTCCGACAGGACCCCCACAACCACACGCGGAAGGCAGACGCGTACACCTTCCGAGTGACCCCGGCGGACACGACGCGATGCCTCCGGCAGGACCTCCACAGTCAGACGCGGGAGACCGGCGCGTGCGCCTTTCGGGTGAGCGCGGCGGCGGCCGCGCCGACCAGACCGGCGTCCGTGCCCATCAGCGCGGGCGCCACGGTCAGCCGCCGGACGAAGGACAGCGTCGCGTAGTCGGCCAGCGCCTTGCGCAGCGGCGTGAAGAGCACCTCGCCCGCCTTGCCCACTCCCCCGCCGATGACGGCGATGTCGATCTCGACCAGGGTCGCGGTCGCCGCGATGCCCGCCGCGAGGGCCTGCGCGGCCCGCTCGAAGGAGGCCACGGCGACCGGGTCGCCCGCGCGGGCCGCCTCGGCGACCGCGGCGGCCGAGGTGTCGCCGTCGGGGCCGGGCTGCCAGCCGTTGTCCAGCGCACGGCGGGCGATGTTCGGGCCGCTGGCGATGCGCTCGACGCAGCCGCGGGAGCCGCAGGGGCAGAGATCGCCGTCCAGGTCGACGCTGATGTGTCCGATGTGGCCCGCGTTGCCGGTGGGGCCGGCGTGCAGCTGACCGTTCAGGACGAGGCCGCCGCCCACACCGGTGGACACCACCATGCACAGCGCGTTGTCGTGGCCGCGGGCGGCGCCCTGCCAGTGCTCGGCCGCCGTGATGGCCACGCCGTCGCCGATCAGCTCGACGGGCAGTCCGCCCGTCGCCTTGGCGGCCCGCTCGACGAGCGGGTAGCCGCGCCAGCCGGGCACGTTCACCGGGCTCACGGTGCCGGCGGAGGCGTCCACCGGGCCGGCGCTGCCGATGCCGAGGGCTCCGGCCCTGCTCCACAGCGGGGAGACCGTCAGCTCGCCGAGCACGTCCTCGACGGCGCGCATCACGGTGTCGCCGTCCTCCCGCGCGGGCGTCGCGCGCTGCGCGCGTAGAAGAATCCGGCCGTGGCCGTCCACCAGCGCTCCGGCGATCTTGGTGCCGCCGATGTCGAGCGCGGCCACGAGGTCGGTGTGCATCAGAGTCAGGTCTCCCATGGGGTGTCGAAACGGGCCCGTCGCGCCGCGGGCCCGGGGTCCCCGGCCGGGAACCGGGCAGGATCGGGCCCTGTCGCACGCCGCGCGGAGGGCGTCGGCGGACGACGGGGACCGTGCGCCCTGGGGAAGGCGCAGGCCGGAGATTGCGGTGGACAGTGTCTCCCGCATCTGACAACGTTGTCCAGGCTCTATGCTCGACGCCACATCCTCATACAACCCCATGGACCTACGCATCCCCGTGGACGACAGGACAGGACAGCACATCGTGGCCGAGACCGCCCGCCGATCCGATAACCGCTACGGAAACCGTCCGACCATGAAGGACGTAGCGGCGCGTGCGGGAGTCGGTCTGAAGACGGTCTCCCGCGTGGTCAACAGCGAGCCGGGGGTCACCCCGGACACCGAGCGGCGCGTCCAGGAGGCCATCGAGGCACTGGGCTTCCGCCGCAACGACAGTGCCCGGGTGCTCCGCAAGGGCCGCACCGCGAGTATCGGGCTGGTCCTGGAGGACCTCGCCGACCCCTTCTACGGCCCGCTGAGCCGCGCGGTCGAGGAGGTGGCGCGTGCCCACGGCGCACTGCTGATCAACGGTTCCAGCGCGGAGGACCCGGACCGCGAGCAGGAGCTGGTTCTCGCGCTGTGCGCGCGCCGCGTGGACGGGCTGGTCGTGATCCCGGCCGGCGACGACCACCGCTATCTGGAGCCGGAGATAAAGGCGGGCGTGGCCACGGTGTTCGTGGACCGCCCGGCCGGGAGGATCGACGCCGATGTCGTCCTGTCGGACAGTTTCGGCGGCGCCCGCGACGGCGTCGCCCACCTCATCGCCCACGGCCACCACCGGATCGGCTTCATCGGCGACATGCCGCGCATCCACACCGCCGCCGAGCGGCTGCGCGGCTACCGGGCCGCGATGGAGGACGCCGGCATACCGGTCGAGGACGAGTGGATGTCCCTCGGCGTCACCGATCCGCAGCGGGTGCGCAAGGCGGCGGAGGACATGCTCTCCGGCTCCTCGCCCGTCACCGCGGTCTTCGCGGGCAACAACCGTGTCACCGTCACCGTCGTGCGGGTCATCGCCGAGCGCGGGCGCCCCGTCGCTCTCGTGGGCTTCGACGACATCGAGCTGGCCGACCTCCTGGAGCCCGGTGTCACCGTCGTCGCCCAGGACGCGGCCGCCCTCGGCCGCACCGCTGCCGAACGCCTCTTCCGCCAGCTCGACGGCAACCTCATCGCCCCGGAACGGATCGAACTCCCGACCCGGCTGATCACCCGGGGATCGGGGGAGCTGCCGCCGGCGCGCTGAACCGGCGGCCTCTTCGGCCCCCGCCCGCCCTGAGGGCGCTGCCACGCCGAGGCTCCGCGTGCCCTTCGGCGGAGCCGTGCCGTCGCCCTGCCCGCCCGCGGCCCGTGAGGGAGCGGGCGGGAATCCGTCCCGGGCCTTTGAGCCCGGGAGGATGTCAATGACCCGAGACCGTCAGATCCCCCCGCCGCGGCCCGGCGAAGTTCTCCAGGTCCCGGCGGGTCAGTCCGGTCGCTCGGGCCACCTCGGGGACGTCCAGGGCGCCGCAGTCCAGGCCGCGCAGGAGGTAGCCGCTGAGGGCCTTGGCGGTGGCCGGCTCGTCCATCACGTCGCCGGACGCGTGGCCGGCGTAGCGGGCGAGGCGGGCGGCGGCCTGTTCGAAGCCCTCGCGGTAGAAGGCGAAGACGGCCGCGTAGCGGGTCGGGATGTGGCCGGGGTGCATGTCCCAGCCCTGGTAGTAGGCGCGGGCCAGGGCTCGGCGGGTGAGGCCGTAGTGCAGGCGCCAGGCGTCGTGCACCTTCGCGGTGGGACCGACGGGCAGGACGTTGGTGGAGCCGTCCGAGAGGCGTACGCCGGTGCCGGCGGCCGCGACCTGCATGATCGCCTTGGCGTGGTCGGCGGCCGGGTGGTCGCTCGACTGGTAGGCCGCGGAGACGCCGAGGCAGGCGCTGTAGTCGAAGGTGCCGTAGTGCAGACCGGTGGCACGGCCCTCGGCGGCCTGGATCATGCGGGCGACGGTGGCCGTGCCGTCGGCGGCGAGGATGGACTGGCTGGTCTCGATCTGGATCTCGAAGCCGATCCGGCCGGGCTCCAGGCCGCGCGCCTTCTCGAACTCCTCAAGGAGCCGGACCATGGCCGCGACCTGCTCCGGGTACGTCACCTTGGGCAGGGTGAGGACGAGCCCCTCGGGCAGGCCGCCCGCCTCCATCAAGCCCGTCAGGAAGATGTCGAGGGTGCGGATGCCCCGGTCGCGCACGGGTGCTTCCATGCACTTCATGCGGATGCCCATGTACGGGGCCGCGGTGCCGTTCTCGTATGCCTCGGCGATCAGCCGGGCCGCTCGGGCCGCCGTCGCGTCCTCCTCGGCGTCCGGGCGCGGGCCGTAGCCGTCCTCGAAGTCGACGCGCAGGTCCTCGACGGGTTCGCGCTCCAGCTTGGCGCGTACGCGGTCGTACACGGGCCCGGCGAGTTCGTCGGTGAGGCCGAGGACCGCGGCGAAGGACGCGGCGTCCGGGGCGTGTTCGTCGAGGGCCGCGAGGGCGCGGTCGCCCCAGGTGCGGATGGTGTCGGCGGCGAAGACGTCTCCGGGGACGTACACGGTATGGACGGGCTGCCGGGTGCCGGGGTCTCCTGGGTAGAGGCGCTCCAGTTCGGCGTCGACGGGGGCGAGAGAGGCGCTGATCGCTTCACTGACGGCGCCCGCGAGGCTCGTCTCCACCTTCTCCTGCTGACCCTGACCCATCCCACAGCCTCCCGTTTTCCGCAGTGCGGAATCAATAATCCGTAGAACGAAGTTATCCGGCGAGCTTCCCGCGGGTCAACACCCTCTTGCATCACGGGACAGTCCGCCGCCCCGCAGCGTTCACTCGCGCCTCGGTCGCTTCGGGCAGCCTGTCTCGGTTCCCTCCTCCTCTCCGGTGATGCGCACCCCCATCCTGACTCGCGACCGAAGGAGCACGCGTGCCCGACTCCAGCAGAGTGACCAGACGCGTGGGGCTCAGGACAGCGGTGGTCGCCGCCCTCGTCCTGCCCCTGCTCGCCATGCCCCCGCTCACCACGGAGCCGGCCTCCGCCACCTGGCGGGCCCGCCCCCGCCTGGACGTCATGACCTTCAACCTGCGCTACGCGAGCGCGGTCGGACCCAACAGCTGGACGGTGCGCCGCCCGGTGATGCGTGAGCTGCTGCGCGGCGGGACGCCGCACGTCCTCGCCACCCAGGAAGGCCTCTACCGGCAGCTGCTCGACATCGAGGCCGATCTCGCACCGCACTACGCGTGGATCGGCACCGGCCGTGAGGGCGGCAGCCGCGACGAGTCCGTCGCGATCTTCTACGACACGCGCCGCCTGGCCCCGGTCGAGCACGAGACCTTCTGGCTCTCCGACACGCCCAGGGTGATCGGCTCCAGGACCTGGGGCAACACGCTCCCCCGCATCGCCACCTGGGTGCGCTTTCGCGATCTGCGGGACGGCGGGCGGGAGTTCTACGTCCTCAACACCCATCTGGACCACGCGAAGCAGTACGCGCGTACGCGGGGCGCGTCCCTCATCGTCGACAGGATCGCGCGGTTCGACGCGTCCCTGCCGTGTCTGGTGACCGGCGACTTCAACGCGGCGGCGCACGGGAACGCGGCCTACGACATCCTGCTGGGCGCCGGACTCGCCGACACCTGGGACACGGCGGCCGAGCGGAGCAGGCTCTACGCGACCTTCCACGGCTACCGACCGCTGACGCCGGACGGCGAACGCATCGACTGGATCCTCGCCACCCCGGGTGTCACCGCGCACCGGGCCTCGATCGGCACCTACTCGCGGAACGGCCAGTTCCCGAGCGACCATCTGCCCGTGCAGGCCTCACTGACGCTGGGGTAGAACCCGAGCCCGGGACGAACGAAGGCCCCCGTGACCGGCTCGCGGTCACGGGGGCCTCGTACAGCACTGAGCGATCAGCCCTTGCGGGTCTTGATCTCCTCGGTGAGCTGCGGGACGACCTCGAAGAGGTCGCCGACCACGCCGTAGTCGACCAGGTCGAAGATCGGCGCCTCGGCGTCCTTGTTGATCGCCACGATCGTCTTCGACGTCTGCATGCCGGCGCGGTGCTGGATGGCGCCGGAGATGCCGGAGGCGATGTAGAGCTGCGGCGAGACGGACTTACCGGTCTGGCCGACCTGGTTGGTGTGCGGGTACCAGCCGGCGTCGACCGCGGCGCGCGAGGCACCCACGGCGGCACCGAGCGAGTCGGCGAGACCCTCGATGATCGAGAAGTTCTCGGCGCCGTTGACGCCACGGCCGCCGGAGACGACGATCGCGGCCTCGGTCAGCTCGGGGCGGCCGGTCGACTCGCGCGGGGTGCGGGCGGTGACCTTGGTGCCGGTGGCCTTCTCGGAGAAGGAGACCGCGAGGGCCTCGACGGCGCCGGCGGCCGGGGCGGCCTCCACGGCGGCCGAGTTCGGCTTGACCGTGATGACCGGGGTGCCCTTGGCGACCCGGGACTTGGTGGTGAAGGAGGCGGCGAACGCGGACTGCGTGGCCACCGGACCCTCGTCACCGGCCTCCAGGTCGGTGGCGTCGGTGATGATGCCCGAGCCGATACGGACCGCGAGGCGGGCCGCGATCTCCTTGCCCTCGGCGGAGGACGGGACGAGCACGGCGACCGGGGAGACGGCGTCGTACGCGGCCTGGAGGGCGTCCACCTTCGGTACGACGAGGTAGTCGGCGTACTCGGCGGCGTCGTGCGTGAGGACCTTCACCGCGCCGTGCTCGGCGAGCGCGGCGGCGGTGTTCTCGGCACCGGAGCCGAGGGCGACGGCGACGGGCTCGCCGATGCGGCGGGCCAGCGTCAGCAGCTCCAGGGTGGGCTTGCGGACGGCACCGTCCACGTGGTCGACGTAGACAAGAACTTCAGCCATGGGAATGCACTCCTGCGGATTGCGAAGTCTGAGGGGAGGTGAGCGAGTTGGGCCTTGGCCGCTGCAACGGTCCGGGGGCGGGCCCCGGACCCTCGGCGACTAGATGAACTTCTGGCCCGCGAGGAACTCGGCGAGCTGCTTGCCGCCCTCACCCTCGTCCTTGACGATCGTGCCTGCGGTGCGCGCCGGACGCTGGGTGGCGGAGTCGACCTTGGTCCAGGCACCCTCGAGGCCGACCTCGTCCGCCTCGATCTCCAGGTCCTCGAGGTCCCAGGACTCCACCGGCTTCTTCTTGGCGGCCATGATGCCCTTGAAGGACGGGTAACGCGCCTCACCCGACTGGTCGGTCACCGACACGACCGCGGGGAGGGAGGCCTCCAGCTGCTCGGAGGCGGTGTCGCCGTCGCGACGGCCCTTGACCACGCCGTCCTCGACGGAGACCTCGGAGAGCAGCGTGACCTGCGGGACACCGAGACGCTCGGCCAGCAGGGCCGGGACGATGCCCGCGGTGCCGTCCGTGGACGCCATGCCGGAGATGACCAGGTCGTAGCCGGCCTTCTCGATCGCCTTGGCCAGCACCAGGGAGGTGCCGATGGCGTCGGTGCCGTGCAGGTCGTCGTCCTCGACGTGGATGGCCTTGTCGGCACCCATGGACAGCGCCTTGCGCAGGGCGTCCTTGGCGTCCTCGGGGCCGACGGTCAGCACGGTGATCTCTGCGTCGTCCGCGTCATCGGCGATCTGCAGCGCCTGCTCGACGGCGTACTCGTCGAGTTCGGACAGCAGGCCGTCCACGTCGTCACGGTCGACGGTCAGGTCATCGGCGAAGTGCCGGTCGCCAGTGGCGTCGGGCACGTACTTCACAGTGACAACGATCCTCAAGCTCACGCCGGCTCTCCTACTGCATCGTCATTTCTGGGCTGCCTTCTTTCAGGCAGCATAGGCGCCTGAAGCGGCCGTTCCCGGTCGGGGCGGCCCGCGCTCCGACCGAAATATTACTCGTCAGTACATCCACTGCGCGTCCACTGAGCAAGCGCTTTGGACTGTGACCTTCGCAACTCTGCGTAACCGGAGAGTAGAACCGGCGAGTAACCCGGCCGCCCCTTCAGTCGCGCAGGCCGCTGAAACGCCCCTGGTGGTACAGGAGCGGACTGCCCGCGCCTGTCGGATCGCCCTGCACGACCTCCGCCAGGACGATGCGGTGATCTCCCGCCGGTACCCGCGCCACGACACGGCACACCAGCCAGGCGAGGACGTCGTCGAGCACGGGAACTCCCTCGGGCCCGTTGCTCCAACGGGTGGGCGCGCCGAACCGGTCGGCGCCGCTGCGGGCGAAGGTGGCGGCCAGCTCCCGCTGGTGTTCACCGAGCACGTGGACGCCGACATGGCCGGCCTCGGATATCGCGGGCCAGCTGGAGGCACCGGTGCCGATGCCGAACGAGACGACCGGGGGCTCGGCCGAGACCGAGGTGAGCGAGGTGGCGGTGAAACCGACGGGACCGCGGGCGTCGGAGGCGGTGATCACGGCGACACCGGCGGCATGCCGCCGGAAGACGGATCGCAACAGATCCGGGGAGGCGGGCCGAGGAGTGCCGAGGCGGGGCGTGGCCGTCATGGAGATGTCCTTCTGCGAGGGCCGACGTGGGCGTCCCCCGCGTGGGCGGAGCCGAGTGCGGGGAGTGGTCCTTGGCTGCTCAACAGCCCGGACAGCGCGCACTCGTGGTGCGGGCCGGGTCCACGTGGACGAGCTCGGGGAGAAGGGGTTCCGGGGCCATACGGTCAGGCTGACGAGAGGCGACGGGCGCAGTCAAGGGCGTACTGGCAGATGGGAGATCCCTCACCATGATCGTCACAGGTCACACGGCCTCTCCGAGGGCGGCGATGACATCCGCCTTGCGCGGCTGCCCCGTGGCCCGCCGCACGATCCGCCCGTCCGCGTCGAGGACGAGCACGGTGGGCGTCTTGAGAATGCCGAGATCGCGTACGAGGTCCAGGTGGTCCTCGGCGTCGATCTCCACGTGGGACACGCCGGGGACCATGCCGACGACCTCGCCGAGCACCCGCCGGGTCGCCCGACAGGGAGCGCAGAAGGCGCTGGAGAACTGCACGAGCGTGGCCCGTTCACCGAGCCCCTCCCCGAGTTCCGCCGCGCCGAGCCGCTTTCCGCCGTCGCGCCCGCGCACTCTGACCCTCCCGCTCCGCCATCGGTGCAGCACTCCGTAGACGCTCGCCGCCGCGAGCACCGCCACGCACACCACAAGTCCGTTCATCACATGCACAAGCATTCATGAGACCGCAAAGATTCCCGGGTCCGCGCCGAGCCTTTCATGCGGAATGCTTGATTCATGGACATCGATGCGAGAGGGCCGCGGTTCGGTGCGGCCGTGACGACGGTCGTGCTGGCGGTCACGCTGATCACCGGGAGCGTCTGGCTGCTGGCGTGGCAGACGCTGGCGTTCGCGCTGGGCGCGGCGGGCGGCGTGGCGCGCTCGCCGTACGGGTGGATTTTCAGGAAGGCCGTGCGTCCGCGGCTCGGGCCGCCGACGGAGTTCGAGCCGCCGCAGCCGCCGCGGTTCGCGCAGGCGGTCGGGCTCACCTTCGCAGTGGTGGCGCTGATCGGCTGGACCGTGGGCCCGCAGTGGTTGGGGGCGGTGGCAACCGGGTGCGCGCTCGCGGCGGCGTTTCTCAATGCGGCGTTCGGGTACTGCCTCGGGTGTGAGATGTACCTGTTCGTGCGTCGCGTGACGGTACGCGCTGAGTAAAGACGGGTTAAAACTCCGAGGTGGATCAAGGGGACGACGTGACGAGAATCTCGCCGTTCCGGGGCACCGGGACTGGCCTCCCGTCCGTTCTTCGGGCACGATCTGCGCAATGCCGTAAACCTACGGCTGCGTAACTTTCCCGCCGGGAGACTCCTTCCCAGGCAGAGAGAAGGGTCCACCCCGCCCATGGCAGAGCTTGTCTACCGTCCCGTCGTCGGCCTCGCCCAAACGCTCTTCAAGGCGTGGGACCTCAAGATCGACTGCAAGGGGTCGGAGAACATTCCGCGCTCGGGCGGCGCCGTGCTGGTCAGTAACCACATCAGTTATCTGGACTTCATCTTCGACGGCCTGGCGGCCCTTCCGCAGAAGCGCCTGGTGCGCTTCATGGCGAAGGAATCGGTCTTCCGGCACAAGATCTCCGGTCCGTTGATGCGGGGCATGAAGCACATCCCCGTGGACCGTCAGCAGGGCGAGACCGCCTACCAGCACGCGCTGGACTCGCTGCGTTCCGGTGAGATCGTCGGCGTCTTCCCCGAAGCGACCATCTCGCAGTCCTTCACGCTGAAGAGCTTCAAGTCCGGTGCCGCGCGCATGGCCCAGGAGGCCGGCGTCCCGCTGATCCCCGTGGCCCTGTGGGGCACGCAGCGGCTGTGGACCAAGGGCCACCCGCGCAACTTCAAGCGCAGCCACACGCCGATCACCATCCGGGTCGGCGAGCCGGTGGAGGCCCCGCAGGACCAGTACGCGGGGGCCATCACACGGCGGCTGCGCGAGCGGGTCCAGGAGCTGCTCGAAGCGGCGCAGCGCGCCTATCCGGTGCGCCCCAAGGGGCCGGACGACACCTGGTGGATGCCCGCCCACCTCGGCGGCACCGCGCCGACCCCCGAAGAGGTGCGCGCGGCCGAGAAGCGCTGAAGTCTCGAAACGGCGTGCCGGCGCGCCGAGTCGTCACTCCGGGGCGTGGACGGTGATCCGCGCCCCGGGGCTGAACTTCTGGAGCAGCTCGGCGAGTTCGGCGCCCGCGGCCTCGACGTCGGCGACCGGCATCGGGGCCAGGCTCTCCAGCAGGAAGAACGCCGCGGTGGATTCCTCCGTGAGCCGGGTGCGCGGTCCCTGGCGCCAGTTCCAGCGGCGGCAGGTGACGCCGGTGTCGTCGCGCCACACCACTTCGCCCGCGTCGGGGTGTTCGACGACCTCTTCACCGCCGGAGAAGGTCACGAAGTCCTCGTCGCCCGTGGCACGCACCAGGCGCATCGCACCCCGGATGTGATCGGTGTCCTCGCCGCCGACCGGGATCAGGTGGGCCACGCTGATCGCGTTGTAGATGTCCACGAGGACGTTGATCCGCGGCAGACCGGCCTCCGAGAGCGCCCGCTTGGCCAGCGCCTCGGCGGAGTTGCGGGTGCGCGACGGCTTGGAACCGAACGCCGTGTAGATCTCCCGCCAGGCCGCCATGTGCGGGTCCTCGTGCGGAGCCCGCCCGGCCAGCCGTCCGGACAGCCGCCGGGCCGCGTCCTCCAACAGCGCCGAAGTCCCCTCGGTGCTGGGCCCGTTGACCAGTCCGTCCGCCTCGACGGCGACGTGGGTGAATCCGGGCGCGAGGGCACGCACCTCGTCGGACACGGTGAGCGTGAGAGTCATCGTCTGCCTCGCCTCAGAGTGCGGTGGGGAGCGTCCGCCACAGGGACAGCCGGTCGGGGGCGGCCTTCAGGACGCTGAGCACGGCCGGGTGAGGTTCAGCGTACAACACCGGGTAGTCCAACTCATTGGACTTGGGGTCGGGCGCGAAGGCCAGCCGCTCGCCGTCGAGGGAGAACTGGGCGTCCACGCCGGGCTTGTTGCCACGGGGGTCCTGCCGGTGCCAGGCGCCGCGGAAGCGTACGGCGACGAGTCCGTGCACCTCGTCGAACTTCTGGTAGCAGAACGCGGTCGGGATGTCCTCGGCCCGCAGGAGCGCGGCCAGCGCGTGGGCCTTGGCATAGCAGATGCCGGTACGCCGCTCCAGCACGTCGGAGGCGCGCCAGGTGACCCGCAGATCACCGGAGTCGTGCGAGTGCGGGATGGCGTCGCGCACGTACTCGAAGGCCGAGCGCGCATAGGCATACGAGTCGACGGCTCCCTCCGCGAGCCGGGCGGCGGTCTCGCGGACCAGCGGATGATGATGGTCGACAACCTCGTCGGCGGCCAAGTACGCGGACAGGTCGCTGGTTTCCTGGATCAGCTCCATGCCCGTAGAGCATAGGAATGCGATCACCCGAGAGTCAATGACTTTTCAGGCGACCGCATATCTATGCATCACTGCGTGGTGCGCGCGTGCTCGGAGTGCCCCGCCTAGCGCTGGGCCATCTCCTCCTTGAGCGCGGCCAGGAACCCGTCGACGTCGTCCTCGGTCGTGTCGAAGGAGCACATCCAGCGGACGTCGCCGGCGGTCTCGTCCCAGAAGTAGAAGCGGAAGCGCTTCTGCAGCCGCTCGCTCACGTCGTGCGGCAGCCGGGCGAAGACCGCGTTGGCCTGGACCGGATAGAGGATCTCCACCCCGTGCACGGCGCGGACGCCTTCCGCCAGACGCTGTGCCATCTCGTTGGCGTGCCGGGCGTTGCGCAGCCACAGGTCCTTGGCGAGCAGCGCCTCCAACTGCACCGAGACGAAGCGCATCTTAGAGGCGAGCTGCATCGACAGCTTGCGCAGATGCTTCATGTGGCTGACGGCGTCCTGGTTCAGGACGACGACCGCCTCGCCGAACAGGGCGCCGTTCTTGGTGCCGCCCAGCGACAGGATGTCGACGCCGACCGCGTTGGTGAACGTCCGCATCGGGACGTCCAGGGAGGCGGCCGCGTTGGATATCCGGGACCCGTCCAGATGCACCTTCATGCCGTGGGCGTGGGCGTGGTCGCAGATCGCACGGATCTCGCCGGGCGTGTAGAGCGTGCCGAGTTCGGTGGTCTGGGTGATCGAGACGACCTGCGGCATCGCGCGGTGCTCGTCGTCCCAGCCGTACGCCTGCCGGTCGATGAGGTCGGGCGTGAGCTTGCCGTCGGGCGTGGGCACCGTGAGCAGCTTGAGGCCGCCCATGCGCTCGGGAGCGCCGCCCTCGTCGACGTTGATGTGCGCGCTCTCCGCGCAGATCACCGCGCCCCAGCGGTCGGTGACCGCCTGGAGCGCGACCACGTTCGCGCCGGTGCCGTTGAAGACCGGGAAGGCCTCCGCGGTGGCACCGAAGTGACTGCGGACGATCCTCTGGAGGTTCTCCGTGTAGGCGTCCTCGCCGTACGCGACCTGGTGCCCGCCGTTGGCCAGGGCCAGGGCGGCGAGCACCTCGGGGTGGGTCCCCGCGTAGTTGTCGCTGGCGAAGCCGCGGACGGCTGGGTCGTGATGCCGCCGGGCGTCGGTCTTCGGGGGATTCACGGCTTCTCGGTCAGCCACAGACGCTTTCCGTTCACTTCACCGGCGGGCCGGTCCCAGACGTCGACGATGGACTCGGCCAGTTCCTTGACGTCCGTGAAGCCCGCGAACTTCGCGTTCGGTCGCTCGGCGCGCATCGCGTCGTGCACCAACGCCTTCACCACCAGGATGGCAGCGGCGGACGTCGGGCCCTCCGCGCCCTCGGCGTTCCCGGCCTTGCGGAAGTAGTCCGCCATGGCCAGCGTCCACGCCTCGGCGGCGGCCTTGGCCGCGGAGTAGGCGGCGTTCCCCGCGGTGGGGTTGCTCGCGCCGGCCGCGCTGATCAGGACGTACCGGCCGCGTTCGCTGCTCTGCAGCGCCTCGTGGAAGGCGAGCGTGGTGTGCTGCACCGTGCGGATCAGCAGCAGTTCCAGCAGGTCCCAGTCGTCGAGAACCGTCTTGGTGAAGGTCTCGCTGCCGCGCCAGCCGCCGACGAGGTGGACGAGGCCGTCCACCTGGCCGAAGTCCTTCTGGATGCGCGCGGCCCAGTCGCGGGTCGACTGGAGGTCCAGCAGGTCGACGGTGTCGCCGACGACGGTGGAACCGCCGTGGGCGTAGCGGGCCGCGTCCACGGCCTCCGCCAGCCGCTCCGCGTCGTTGTCCGCGCCGATGACGGTCGCGCCCGCCTCGGCGAGCCTGAGCAGTGCCGCCCGGCCGGCGGGTCCACCCGCACCCGCCACCGCGATCACCGCACCGCTGAGAGCCCCGTTCCCCATGGTCTTCGCCTCCTGAGCAATGTTCTCGCTACCGCGGTCGGTCACGCGGCGATCCGCTCGGAGTCGGCCGCGGTGATGCCCTTGGTGGAGGCGATCACGTTCTTCAGCTTCTTGGAGAGCGCCTCATAGAACATGCTCAGGGGAAACTCGTCCGGAAGCACGTCGTCGACGAGCTTGCGCGGCGGCTGGGACAGGTCGAGGGCGTCCGGACCCTTGGCCCAGCGGGAGCCCGGGTGCGGCGCGAGGTAGGTGGAGACGAGCTCGTACGCCTTGAACCAGTGGACGAGCTTGGGGCGGTCGATGCCCGCGCGGTACAGGTCCTCGATCTCGGAGCACAGCTGGTTGGTGACCTGCGGGGCGCGCTGCCAGTCGATGTGCAGCTTGTTGTCGGTCCAGCGGACGACGTCGTGCTTGTGCAGGTAGGCGAAGAGCAGCTGGCCGCCGAGACCGTCGTAGTTGCGGACACGGTCCCCGGTGACGGGGAAGCGGAACATCCGGTCGAAGAGCACGGCGTACTGCACGTCGCGGCCGTGCTCGTTGCCCTCGGACTCCAGCTTCACGGCCTCCTTGAAGGCGGTGAGGTCGCAGCGCAGCTCCTCCAGGCCGTACATCCAGAAGGGCTGGCGCTGCTTGATCATGAACGGGTCGAACGGCAGGTCGCCGTGGCTGTGGGTGCGGTCGTGGACCATGTCCCAGAGGACGAAGGCCTTCTCGCAGCGCTCCTGGTCGTGGACCATGGCGGCGATGTCCTCGGGCAGTTCGAGGCCGAGGATGTCGACGGCGGCGTCGGTGACGGCACGGAAGCGGGCCGCCTCGCGGTCGCAGAAGATGCCGCCCCAGGAGAAGCGCTCGGGCGCCTCGCGCACCGCGATCGTCTCCGGGAAGAGAACGGCCGAATTGGTGTCGTACCCCGCGGTGAAGTCCTCGAAAGTGATGCCGCAGAACAGCGGATTGTCGTAGCGGGTGCGCTCCAGTTCGGCCAGCCATTCGGGCCACACCATGCGCAGCACGACCGCTTCGAAGTTGCGGTCCAGGTTGCCGTTCTGGGTGTACATCGGGAAGACGACCAGGTGCTGGAGGCCGTCCTCACGGCGCGCGGCGGGCTGGAAGGCCAGCAGCGAGTCCAGGAAGTCGGGCACCTTGAAGCCGCCGTCGGCCCAGCCGCGCAGGTCCTTCACGAGCGCCTCGTGGTAGGCCACGTCGTGAGGTACCAGCGGGGAGAGCTGTTCGATGGCGTCTATCGCCCGGCGCACGGCCAGGTCGATGTCGGAGGCGTCGGGGGCGGCGTCACCCTCGAAGTCGATGGAGCCGTCCTTGGACTGCCACGGCCGGATCTCCTCCACGGCGGCCTTGAGCACGGGCCATGCCGGGTGCTCCACCACCCTGGCCACGGGAGGAACCCGCTCCTCCGTACCCACGTGCTCAAGAACTTCCGTCATGTCCCATCCTCCACAGGAAAACCTCGCGTATGGACACCGTATGTTTGCGAGGATCCTTCCCGCAAGTGGGAACCCGGGAGATTATCCTGCGCACCCCCCACCTTCACCGCTCTTTTTCCTGCCGTACACCGTCGAGGCAATGACATCCGCAACGGCCTCCTGGGCGGCGCGGGCGTCCGCGAGAAGCTCGGGGAAGCCGAAGAACCCGTGGAACATGCCCGGGTAGTGGATCTCCGTGACCCGTACTCCGGCTTCCCTCAGCCTGAGGGCGTACGCGTGGCCCTCGTCACAGAGGCGATCGAAGCCCGCGGTCACGATGTGGGCCGGCGGCAGCCCGTGCGGATCGGCCAGGAGGGGCGAGGCGTACGGGTGCGCGCGGTCGCCGTCGGGACCGAAGTACTGCTCGGCGAACCATCGGCCCTGCGTCGCCGTGAGGAAGTACGCGGGACCGTCCGTGGAGGGCGCGCCCGCTCCCGGCCGCGCGTCCGTCGCCGGGTAGAGGAGCACCTGGAGCGCGAGGGCCGGGCCGCCCCGGTCGCGGGCGACGAGCGCGGCGACGGCCGCGAGATTGCCGCCCGCGCTGTCACCGGCGACGACCAACGCGTCCTGATCCGCGCCCAGTTCACCGATGTGTTCGGCGGCCCAGCACAGCGCGGTGTACGCGTCGTCGACGGCCGCGGGAAAGCGTGCCTCCGGGGCGAGCCGGTAGCCGACCGACACGACGGCCGCACCGGCGTCCCGGCACAGGGCGCGCGCCAAGGGGTCGTGCGTGTCCAGACCGCCGATGACCCAGCCGCCTCCGTGGAAGAAGACCACGGTGGGGCGGGGGGAGACGGCGGGTCCGGCTCCGGTCGCGGGCGCCGGAGAGGGCAGATAGACACGTAAAGGGATGTCCGGCGCCCCCTCGGGGCCGGGTATCGCCCGGTCCTCGACCGAGCCGACCGTCGGCGGCTCGAAGGGCCACGCGGGTGCGGCGGCGAGGATGCGGCGGGCCTCCGCCGCTTCGGTCACGGTGCCGCCGATGTCCGGGAAGTGGGCCTTGATGGCGTCGATGAGCGCAAGGACGTCGGGCGCGGGTTCGGTCGGCATCGCGACACCTCTTCCGGTACGGGACGGAGGGACTCGTCTTCCGGGGAGGGCGGAGGGACTCGGCGAACGAGCCGGAACGGCCCGTCCGGCGACGCGGGGCATGTCTCCCCCGTTCCGCCCCGTCCGACACCCCCCGTGCCCCGAGTGAGTCCGACACTCCCATTGACCCGCGCAGGAACGGGTACATCGCACAGTCAGGCCATTAGGCTGCGGCCTTGCCGCGTGGACGCCCCCGTCGGAACCACGCGCGAGCCGAGCCGCCGTCGACGGAAGCGAGTCGAATCTTGAACTTCCTCACCATCGGTCATCGCGGAGTGATGGGTGTCGAGCCCGAGAACACCCTCCGTTCCTTCGTCGCCGCCCAGAACGCGGGCCTCGACCTGATCGAACTCGATCTGCATCTGAGCAAGGACGGCGCCCTCGTCGTCATGCACGACTTCGACGTGGACCGTACGACCGACGGCTCGGGGCCGATCGTCGAGAAGACGCTCGCGGAGCTGCGCGCGCTGGACGCGGGGCGCGGTGAGCGCGTCCCCGTCTTCGAAGAGGTGCTGGAAGCCGTCAGGACGCCGTTGCAGGCCGAGATCAAGGATGTCGCGGCGGCCAGGGCCCTCGCCGAGGTGATGCAGCGGCGCGACCTGATCGGACGGGTCGAGGTGTCCTCGTTCCACGACGAGGCGGTCGACGAGATCGCCCGGCTGGTGCCGGGTGTCCGTACCGCGCTGATCGCCAGCCGCTATGGCATCGATGTCGTGGACCGCGCCGTGGAGGTCGGCGCCGCGACCGTCTGTCTCAACATCCGCAGGCTGACCCTGGAGGTCGTCGAAGCGGCCCGCAAGGCCGACCTTCGGATCATCGGCTGGGTGGTGAACACCCAGGACCAGCTCCGGCTGGTGCGCGCGCTGGAGCTGGACGGCGCCACGACCGACTACCCCGAGATCAAGCGCACCGGCCGCTTCACGGCCTGACGAGGGCGAGGCGGGCAGCGGCGCCACCAGGGCCGCCCGGGCGTGACGGCCCGAGCGGCTCGACCGCCGTGTGCGGTCGGCGGACCGTGGTCGGTGGTCGGGCCGAGGGCGGCCGGGATCACTCGTGATCGCCACTCTCATCGGGGGCAGGGTGCCCGACCGCCCCGGAAGGCCTTCGCCGCGGTCGCCGCGATCAGACCTGGGCGAGCGGCTTGACCAGCAGTTCGAAGCGCAGGTCGTCCCGCTGCGGGATGCCGAAGCGCTCGTCGCCGTACGGGAAGGGCGTCATCTGTCCCGTACGGCGGTAGCCGCGCCGCTCGTACCAGGCGATGAGGTCCTCGCGTACGGAGATCACGGTCATGTGCATCTCCGTGACGCCCCACGTCTCGCGGACCGTCCGCTCCGCCTCGGTGATGATCACCTTGCCGAGCCCGCCACCCTGGAACGCGGGACTGACCGCGAACATGCCGAAGTAGGCGTGGTCGCCGCGGTGCTCCAGCTGGCAGCAGGCGACGAGCGCGCCGTCCCGCTCCACGATCAGCAGCCGGCTGTCGGGCGCCTTCACGACGGCGAGCACCGCGTCGGCGTCGGTCCGCTGGCCCTGAAGGATGTCTGCCTCCGTGGTCCAGCCGATCCGGCTGGAGTCCCCTCGGTACGCCGAGTCGATCAGCGCGACCAGGGCGTCCACATCGCTGTCGGTGGCGTCGCGGAAGGTCAGTCCGGTGGCGGCGGCGGTTTCCATGGAAACGGTTCTCCATTCAGTGGCGCGGCTGGGCACGCCCGAGCGTAACCCTCCTCTAGGCTCCGGGTGCATGGTGCATGTACTGAGCAGCCGGACCCTTCTGCGTCCGACCGACCCGGAGCGCTCGCGTGCCTTCTACGGTGGGCAGCTCGGCCTGGACATCTACCGCGAGTTCGGTACGGGGCCCGAGCGCGGGACCGTGTACTTCCTCGGCGGCGGTTTCCTGGAAGTGGCCGGTCGGTCCGAGACGCCGCCCTCCCCCGCGCTGAAGCTGTGGCTCCAGGTAGCGGATCTGGCGGCGGCCCACGAGGAGCTGACGGCCGCCGGTGTCGAGGTCGTGCGTGGGCCGGTGCGGGAGCCGTGGGGGCTGATCGAGATGTGGATCGCGGACCCGGACGGAACCGAAATCGTGCTTGTCGAGATCCCGGCCGATCACCCCTTGCGCCACCGGCCCTGAAGGGCACGGCCAAGAAGCGCAGCCGATAGACCGAACTCCGCCGGGGGAAGCTGAGACTTGTTCAGGAAATGACTTTCGCCCGGATTATTGATCCGCAAACAGAATCCTTTACTCAACATCAACTCTACTGGCGCGTATTCAGAAACAATCAAATCCGGCCCTTCCTCTGGAATTAACAATTCCACATCCCCGGGTGCATAGAATGGATCAACCATGGCCCGTCACGGGGCACCCACGAGCTTCGGCAGGGACTTCGGAGCAGGGGAGGGCAAGTGGAGAAGCCGTTGCGCTTCAAGATTCTCGGTCCGTTGGGCGTACTCGCACACGATGTACAGGTGAAGGTGGGCGGGCCGCGCCATCGCACCATTCTGGCACTCTTGTTGCTCAGTCCGGAGAGGACCGTATCGGTAGACAAACTGGTCGACGCGGTCTGGGGAGACCAACCGCCCGCAACGGCGCGCACCCAGGTTTCGATTTGCATAGCCGCCTTGCGCAAATCAATCAGGAAAGCTGGAATCACCGGGGAAGTCATCATCACCGCGCATCCGGGATATCTGCTCCGCGTCGGCGGTCATCAGCTCGACAACCTCGAATTCTCGGCACTCGTCTCCCGGGCCGAACACGCCGTCCAGGAGAAGCGGCTCGCCGACGCCGCCCGGCACTACTCCGACGCACTGCGTCTGTGGCACGGCCCCGCGCTCGCGGGGGTGACCGGAGCGGCGGTGGAGGACGAGGCTCGGCGGCTGGAGGAGCTGCGTCTCAACACCTACGACGACGCGATCGCCGTCGAGCTGGAACTCGGCCATCACCAGAGAGTCATTCCGGAACTGGCCGCCACGGTCCGCGCGCACCCCATGCGGGAGCGCACCCGGCACCACCTGATCACCGCGCAGTACCGTTCCGGCCGTCGTGCCGAGGCGCTGGAGACGTTCCGATCGGGGCGGCGGCTGTTCGTCAGCGAACTCGGGCTCGAACCCGGCCCGGCTCTACGCGAGTTGCACGACGCGATCCTGCACGACGACCTCGTGCCCGCCGCGCGCGACCGGGAGCGGGCGGCCCCGGAGCAGGAGCGGCCACGCGACCCGGCGGCCAAGCCGTTCGAACTACCGCCGGAGGTCGCGGGGTTCACCGGTCGCACGGAGGAAATGACCCTGCTGGACGCTCTGCTGGAACGCACGGAGGAAGTACGGGGGCCGACGGCCGGTCTCATCACCGGAGTCGGCGGTCTGGGCAAGACCTGCCTGGCCGTGCACTGGGCGCACAGCGTCGCCGTGCACTTCCCCGACGGCCACCTCTTCGCCGATCTGCGCGGCTACGACGAGAACCACGAACCGACCCCGGTCGGTGAGATTCTCGGCCGGTTCCTGCGCGCGCTCGGCGCGCCCGCCGACCGCATACCCGTCGGTCTCGAGGAGCGGGCCGCGCTGTACCGAAGCATCCTGGCCGAGCGGCGGGTCCTCGTGGTTCTCGACAATGTGCACTCCTACCCGCACATCGTGCCGCTGCTGCCCAGCAGCCCCGGCTGCTGCGTGCTGATCACCAGCCGGGAGCAGCTCGCCGAGCTCGTGGCCTGGCCACCGCGTTGCCGGGTGCAGCTGGGCCGCCTGACCGCACCCGAGGCGGTCGAACTGCTCGGGCGGATCGTCGGCGAACGGCGTGTCGCGGACGACCCCGCGTCCGTCGCCCGGGTCGCCGAGCTCTGCGACCGGCTGCCGCTCGCCCTGAGGATCGCCGGAGCCCGGCTCGCCGCCAAACCGCACTGGACCGTGGCACGGCTCGTCGCGCTGCTCAGTGACGAGCGGCGCAGGCTGGACGAGCTGAGCGAAGGCGAATCGCAGGTCAGAGCGGGTTTCGCGCTGAGCTATCGCTGCCTGAGCGAAGAGGCCGCCCGGCTCTACCGGCTGCTCGGCCTGCTGAAGATCCCCGACTTCGCTCCGTGGCTCGGCGCCGCGGCCCTCGACACGGACTCCGCGACGGCGGAACGTCTCCTGGAGCAGCTGGTCGACGCGCAGTTCCTGGACGTCGTCGGCACCGACGCGACGGGCCGGCCGCGCTACCGCTTCCAGAACCTGCTCAGGCTGTACGCCCACGAGCGTGCCCACGACGAGGAGTCCGAGCCGCGGCGGCAGGCCGCGCGGGAGCGGGTCTTCAGCGGTGCGCTGTCCCTGGCCGACCAGGCCCACCGGCGCTTCTACGGCGGTGACTTCAGCATCATCCACGGCACCGCCGTACGCCGTCCGCTGCCCGCGGACGTGGCCGCCGATCTCGCGAACCGGCCCCTGCGGTGGCTGGAGGCGGAACGCCTCACCCTGTCCGCCGTGGTGGAACAGGCGGCGGAACTGGGCCTGGACGAACTGGCCTGGGATCTCGCCATGTCCACGGTGGTGCTCTTCGAGACCCGGGACCACACCGACGACTGGCGCGCCTGCGCGGAGAACGCCCTGGCCGCCACGCGGGCCGCCGGGAACGTCCGGGGACAGGGCGCGATGCTGCACATCCTGGGCGCCCTGGAGATGCGGCTGCGGCGTTTCCCGGAGGCCGACGAGAACTTCGCCGCCGCGCTGGCCCTGCACACCCGGGCCGGGGAACGGCACGGCCGTGCGCTGGTGCTGCGCAGCATGGCGATGATCGACGAGATGCGCGGCGAACTGACGAGAGCGATGAGCCGCAGCACGGAGGCCCTAGATGTGTTCCGCGCGGTGGGCGACCTCTCCTCGGAGGCCCACGTGCTCAACAACATGGCGCAGATCGAGCTCGACCGCGGCTCCGTCGACCGTGCGGCCGAGCTGGCCCGGGAGTCCGTCCGGGTCGCCGAGGCCATCGGGGAGGGCGGCTCACGCAGCCTGGCGCTCGCCACCCACCGGCTGGGCCGGGTGCTGCTCGCCCAGGGGCGCTTCGTCCGGGCCGAGGAGGCCCTGTTGCGCATGGTACGGATCGTGCAGGACAACTCCGACACGCTGGGGCTCGCGCACGGGCTCCTCGCGCTCGGCGAGGTCCGGCTCGGGGCGGGCCGCTGGGAGCAGGCCCGGATGACGCTGACGCAGGCCCTCGACGCGGCGGAGCAGGTCAGCAATCCGCTGGTGGAGGGGAGGATCAAGCTGGTCCTGGGCGAGGCCTGCGCCAAGTGCGGTCACCGGGCCCGCGCCCTGCGCCATCTGACGGAAGCCCGGGACTGCTTCGCCCGGATCGATGTGAAGTCCTGGCTGGAACGGGTCGACGGTGCCCTCGACGCACTGCGTCCGGAGAGCGCTCCTTCGCAGCCGCCGGCGCGGGCGTCGTCGGGCGACTCCCAGAACCGCGGAGGCGCGACACGCGCCGCGGCCACGACGCCGACCCGCCGGCACTGAGTCGCGGTACGCCCCGAAGCGGGCCCCTGACCGACGTCCGCCACGCTCCCCGGAGCAGCCCCCGGCCTGCCCCCTCGCCCGTCCGGTACGGCACGAGCGGGACCGTCGGTGCGCGCGCCTGGAACGGGATCCGGGCGTGGCCCTGCGCGAGCTGGCGGGCCGACCGGTCGGTGGGCCGGGAGGTCGGGAGGTGGTGCCGAATCGGAGGACGGTCGTGGTGGTTTCCGGTGCACCGGGGGTCGGTGAGGTGCGGGACGAAAGCGGATCGATAGGGGGCCGAAGCCCGGCGTCCGTAGTTTCGATCGCGAACGAGGGCACCGGTGCCGAGCACCGTCACCCGGCGCACCCGCAACCGCCGACGAACGGAGAGTCGCCATGCAGCACCACTGGAGCACGGCCGCGAGGCGGATAGTCACGTTATGGATCATCGCGCTCGGCGCGCTCGGCGCGGCGGGACCCCTCGCCGGTGCCCCCACGACAGCCGCCGGTCCGGCCAGTTCGACGGTCGTCGGCCTCGACGAAGAGGACTGGCACTGAGCAGCCACCGTCGACAGACCGGTCCGGCCCCGCATCCGCGGAGCCGGACCCGTGTCGGCCCGGTTCAGGCCGTATCTCGCACCGTGGGCAACGCTGTCATCAGCTCGCCGCGGCGGACCTCTCCCGTTCGCGATGTGCACTCGCAAGAGACTCCGCGAAGAGCAGGACCAGCTCGTGGAAGCGGTACAGCGGCCGGCCCAGACGGTCGACTCCGCAGATGTCGAGCAGCGCGGCGTCCACCAGATGTTCCAGACTCTCCTCGGCCGCGGACTCCGGCTCGGCCAGATGCCGGGCGGCCCGCTGGGCGGGGAAGGGCTCGGTGCCGATCCCCGCGAGGCGGACGAGCGTGCGCCCGGCCGGTCCGGGCAGCTGCCGCAAGGAGGGAAGCAGCGAGCGGCGTAACTCCAGCCCCCCGTACGAGAGTTCGCGCAGCCGATGCTCGGGCTCCGCGAGCCGCGACGCCAGCCAGGAGACCGGCCAGTGCGACCTGGCGGCCAGCCGGCTGCCCGCGATGCGCACCGCGAGCGGCAGCCCCGCGCAGGAGGCGAGAACCGCGTTCGTGGCCTCGGGTTCGGCGAGCAGCCTTCGCCGGCCGACACCGGCCGCCAGCAGCTCGTACGAGGTGTCCCGCCCGAAGGGCGTGAGGACGGTGGTCCTCGCCTGGGTCACTCTGGTCAGCCTCGCCCGCCCCGTGATGAGGACGGCGGCCGCGGCCGACCCCGGCAGCAGCAGGTCCAGCTCCCGGCTGTCCACGGCGCCGTCGAGGACCACGAGCAGGCTCCTGCCCGCCGTACGGGTCCGGTAGCGGCGGATCAGTTCGTCGATCCCGGCGCCGCGCCCCGTGCCCTCCACCGGCGCCCCGAGAGCGTTGAGGAGGACCGTCAGGACCTCCTCCAACCGCTTGGGACGGCCGCCGGGGTGGGCGAGTTCGGCGAAGAGCTGGCCGTCGGGGAAGTGTCCGGCGCTGCGATGCGCGGCCCGTACCGCGAGCGCCGTCTTGCCGACGCCGGCCATACCGGTCACCAACAGGGCGCGCGGTCCGTCGCCCTTGCGCGACTCTGCCAACTGCCCGCACAGAGCGGCCAGTTCATCCTGGCGCCCGATGAAGTCCTCGATGTCCGGCGGAAGGGTGGCCGGGCTCGTCCCGTAGGGGTCACCGCTGTCCCCGTCGGCGTACGCGGTGGAGACGGCCGTCCGGAGCGGGGTGACGCTCCGGCTCCTGGAACCGAGGCTGCCGACGAGGACGGCCTGATAGGTGGCGCCGAGGGCCTCACCGGGCTCGATGCCCAGCTGCTCGTCCAGCACCTTGCGGCCCTCGTGGTACGTGTGCAGCGCGTCGGCCTGCTGGCCGCAGCGGAAGAAGGCCGTCATCAGCTGGGCGCGCAGCTTCTCGCGTAGCGGGAACTCGGCGACCAGGCCGGCGAGTTCGGCGGTGAGCTGCTCGTGCCGACCGAGCTCCAGGTCGGCTTCGACGCGGCTCTCCAGGGCGTGCAGACGCAGTTCTTCGAGGCGGGCCAGTTCGGCGCCCGCCAAGTACTCCGTCACATTGCCGAGCGCGGCGCCGCGCCACAGGCCGAGTGCCCGGCTCAGCAGGGTGCTGGCCTCCCGATGGCGGCCGCGGCCGAGAGCCGTGCGTCCCTCCCGGTCGAGCTGCTCGAACTCCAGGAGGTCGATCGTGCTGTGCGGCGCCCGCAGGACGTAACCCGGCGGGCGCCGGTCGATCTCGACGTCGGCGCCGAGCAGTTTGCGCAGGCGCGACATATAGGTGTAGATCTGCGCTCCTGCCGTGGCGGGCGGCTCCCACCCCCACAGCATGGAGCTCAGGCGATCGTCGGAGACGACGCGTCCCCGGGCGAGCAGCAGGCTCGCGAGGACCGTGTGCACCTTGGATCCGGACAGTGCGATTCTTACGCCACCCTTGCGGGCTTCCACCGGGCCGAGGACCTGGAAGTCCATTCGGCACCCCCCGTTCGACATGTGCGGAACTTGACTCGGTGGAGAAGCTATGGAGGACCGTTATTCCTGCGTTATCCGTCGCCTTCTTTGGCTTGGCGGCGCCTTGCGCTAGGCGGAGATGATCCTTCCGAGAGCGGCGGCGACGGCCCGGTGGGCCTCCTTGCCGTTGTCCGAGTTCGTCATCACGACAAGGCCGGTGCCGGACCGCAGCCGCACCGAGGAGAGCGCGCGGAATCCGGCGGTCTGGCCGCCGTGGCCGAACTCGGGCTCACCCTGCGTGCCGTCGATCACGGTGCCCAATCCGTAGAAGCTGCCGGGAAAGGCCTCGGTGAGCATGGCGCCCGCGAGGCGTGCGGACAACAGGTCGCACAGGCCTCGGTGCGCGCGCCGCAGGGCCCCCGCGAAGACGGCCAGGTCGGCGGGGGTGGACCACAGACCGCTGCCCGCCCGCACCGGGCGCACCCGGTGGCCGCCGTCGAGTTCACGCCCGTGCTGGTCGTGTCCCGTCGCCGCGTCCGCCCCGCCGGGTGCACCGAAGGCGCTGTCCCGCATGCCCAGCGGCTCGAAGACCAACTCCTGGACGGCCTTGTCGAAGTCCTGGCCCGTGACATCGGCCACGACCTGCTCGACCACCGCCCACTGGGCACCGTCCTTGCGGAACAGGGAGCCGGGCTCGTGCTCCGCCCGGACCTGGTCCAGGATGCCGGAGAGGTCAGGCATCACCTCGTCGGGACGCCACCAGGTGGTCAGAGTGCCCGCGAGACCCGAGGTGTTGGACAGACACTGGCGCAGCGTCACGGGCCGCCCGCCGGGCGCCTTCGGCAGCGTACGGCTGATGAGGACGCCGTCCAGGTCCCCGTCGAGGTCGACCGCGCCACGGTCGACGAGGCGCAGCGCGGCGTAGGCCGAGATGTGCTTGCTGATGGAACCGGCCTGGAAGCGGGTGCGCAGGGTGACCGGCGCGCCCGTCTCGGTCGAGCGGACTCCGTGGGCGTGCACGCCGACGGGTTCGCCGTCGCGCAGCAGGGCGACGGCGGCGCCCGGGATCCGGTGCTGTGCCATGACCCGCTCGATCTCGGCGGAGGAGGGACCACTGCCGGCGCCGGTCGTCATGGCCCGTGTCTCTCCCTCAGTCGTTCTCGTCGCTTCGAGGGCCGTCGCGAGGTCCTCGATCGTTCCGTTGTCGAGGAGCATGCGCAGGGTAAGGGCGAGGCCTGCGCGGCGGGCTGCCGCGAGAACATGGACGATCCGCATGGAATCGGCCCCGAGATCGGCCAGCCGGTCGCGAACACCCACGTCCGGGACGCCCAGTACCTCGGCGCAGACGTCCGCCATGCGCTGTTCCGTCGGGGTGCGCGGCGCGACGTACGCCCCGTCGGCGACCAGCGCCGAACGGCCGGGGGCCGGGAGCGCCTTGCGGTCGACCTTGCCGGCCGCGTTCAGCGGGAGCTCGTCGAGCAGGACGAACGCCGCGGGCACCATGTACGAGGGGATTTCCGCCGTCAGGCCGGCGCGCAGCGTCTCCTGGTCCGTGGCCGAGGCGGGGTCGACGGCGACGTACGCCGCCAGCCACTTCTCCCCGCCCGGGTCCTCACGGACCACGACGACGGCGTCCCGCACACCGTCCCGACGCAGCAACCGCTCCTCGATCTCGCCGAGTTCGATGCGGTAGCCGCGGATCTTCACCTGGTGGTCCTCGCGGCCCAGGTACTCCAGTTCGCCGTCCGCGCGATAGCGCGCCAGGTCACCGGTCCGGTACATGCGCGAGCCCGGCGCCCCGCCGAACGGCTCGGGCAGAAACCGCTCGGCGGTCAGGGCGGGCCGGCCCACATAGCCGCGGGCCACACCAGTGCCGCCCACATACAGTTCGCCGACCACGCCCACCGGGACGGGCTGGAGCGCCCTGTCGAGCACGTAGGCCCGCATGTTGTGGATCGGGCGGCCGATCGGCACCGTGGCCGCTCCGGCCTCGACCTCCCATCCGGTGGCCCAGATGGTCGTCTCGGTCGGCCCGTACAGGTCGACGAGCCGTTCCACGTGCCCGTGCAACTCCCGTGCCAGGAGCGGCGGACAGGCCTCCCCCGTGGTGATGGCGGTGACGTTCCGGTGCTCGAACCCGGCGGCCCGCAGCAGCTTCCAGCCCGCGGGGGTGGCCTGCACATGGGTGACACCCCGGCCGTCGATCAGCTCCAGCAGCGCCCCGGAGTCGCCCGTCTGCTCGTCGCCGGCGAGCACGATCCTGCCACCGGTGATCAGCGGCAGGTACAGCTCGGCCGCGGAGATGTCGAACGACAGCGAAGTCGCCGCCAGCCAGCTGTGATCGGGGCCGGACCGGAAGCGCTCCCGCATCGAGAAGAGGAGATTCAGGAGCGAACGGTGGGCGATCTGCACGCCTTTGGGGCGTCCGGTCGAGCCGGAGGTGAAGAGCGTGTAGGCGAGGCTGTGTTGCAGGCTGTCCGGCGGTCCGTCGGACGCCCAGGTGTCCGACTCGGGTGCCGTGTCCGGCTGTCCGGCGATCGCCTCCTGTTCCTGGTCCAGATCCAGGAGTACGCCGTCGAAGCGGCCGGAGACGTCCGGCCCCGGCCCGCCGGAACCCGGCCCGACGTGACCCGGCTCAACGGACCCCGGCTCGATGGAACGTGGGTGATCCGCACGCGGGGCGTCGGGGCGCTGGGCGTCGGGGCGGGATGAGTCGGGTCGCGGCTCGTCGGGGCAGGCCGCCAGGCGCTCCGCCAGGTCCGTCTCGGTCACCACGAGCCGGGCCCCCGCCGCGCCGAGCATGTAGGCGAGGCGTTCGCGCGGGAGTGCCGGGTCCAGCGGGAGGTGGGAGCCGCCCGCCTTCCAGATGCCGAGGAGCACGGGCAGCAGGCCCCGGCGGCGGCGCAGCAGCACGCCCACCACGGACTCGGGTCCGACGCCCGCCGCCCGCAGCCGGTGGGCGACACGGTTGGCCTGCCGGTCCAGTTCGCCGTACGTCAGGGTTCCGTCCACCGCCTCGACAGCCACGGTGTCCGGGCGGTCGGCGGCGGTGTCCGCGAACACCTGGTGCACGCGGCGTGGTCCTTGTCGGGGATTACTCATTCCCACTCCACCTCGGTGTCGTTCCAGTCCTCAAGGATCTGCGTGCGCTCCGCCTCCGGGACGACCGTCGCCTGAGCGTCGCCGCCCTGGCCCACGGCCATGGCTTCGAGCACGGCCCGGTACATTCCGGCGAGGCGCTCGGCGTTGGACCGGTTCAGCCCGGTGCTGATCGCCCGCAGGACGAGCCGCCCCGGCACATTGGCGAGGGAGAGCGTGAACTCGTTCGAGCTGTCTCCGGCGCCCGCCCGCACGTCGACCGTTCCGGTGTCGACCTGGTGGAAGTCCTGATAGCGGAACATGACGTCGAACAGCCGTCGGCCGCCCGCGAGTCGCTGAACGGCAGGCAGCGGATGCCGCCGGCGTTCGTACACCTCGGCCTCGCGGTCGAACACCTGGCGGACGAGCTCGCCCCAGGTGCGGGCGCCCCGCCGGTGGGCGAACGGCAGCGTGTTGAGGTACATGCCGTACACCCGCTCCACGCCCGGCACCTCGGGCCGCGCGCTGTACAACACACCTGTCTGGAAGGCCTCTTCATGGGTGAGGGTGCTGAGAACCTTCAGATGCGCGGCCAGCAGCACGGCCTTGAAGGAGGTCCCCGTCTCGGCCGCCAGCGCCCGCAGCCCGGGTTCGATGTCGCGGAACTCCACCGACAGCTTGAAGTCCTCACGCGGCGTGCCGGGTTCGTCGCCCCAATCGGCCGGCAGGCTCCACGGATGGTGCTCGTCGACGATCCGCTGCCAGTACGCGCGGTCCGCCCCGGAGTCGAGGGAGGCGAGTTCGGCCGCGATGAAGTCGGCGTACCGCACGGCCACGGGCTCCGGCTCCGTGGGCTCTTCTCCCTTCCCGTAGGCGTGGTAGAGGCCGAGCACTTCCATCAGAAGGGACTGCTGGCTCCAGCCCTCCGTGATGGCGTGGCAGTGGGTGAATCCGAGGTGCCAGGCCTCGTCCGACTCGACGAGCGCGGAAATCCTCAGCAGCGGCGCCCTCTTGAGATCGAACAGGTCACCGCGCTCCTGGGCGATGTGCCGGCGGCGCGCCTCCTCGAACCCCTCGGCCGTCCCGCCCCGCAGATCACGTACGACCACGGGCGCCTCGGCCGCCGCGTGGACCAGTTGCAGCGGCAGCTCGAAGTCCTCCAACTCGATGGAGGTCCGCAGCATCTCGTGCCGCCCGACGACCGTACGCGCGGCACGCGCGAGCGCGTCCAGGTCGAAGGGCCGCCCGTCCTTGATCCGGAAGGTCGAACTGTTGTGGTACTTGTTCAGGCCGTCGTCGGCGAGCATTTCGAGCACCATCCCGAGCTGCACCTGCGAGAGCGGGTAGGCGTCGACGACGTCCTCGGGCAGCGCGTCCCGCACCCGAGCGGGGATCAGGGCGAAGGGCTCCACGGCGGAGGGCGCCTCTCCCGGCGTGCCGGCCGGCGCGCCGAGCGCCGCCGCGAGTCCGGCCACGGTCCGATGCCGGAACACATCGCTGACCGCCGCCTCGAAGCCCTCGGCGCGCAGGGCGCCCACCAGGGCGATCGCCTTGATGGAGTGGCCTCCGAGGTCGAAGAAGCTGTCCTCGACGCCGACCTTGTCCAGGCCCAGAACCCGCCCCCAGACGTCGGCGATCGTCTCCTCGGTCTCGCTGCGCGGCGCGATGTACGTGTCCGTGGCGATGGCCTCCGGGTCGGGGAGAGCGCGCCGGTCGAGCTTGCCGTTGGCCGTCAGCGGAATCCGGTCCAGCAGCACGAACGCGGACGGGACCATGTACTCCGGGAGCGTGCCGCCCAGCCACTCCCCCAGGTCCTCCGGGTCACCCCCGACGACATAGGCGACCAGACGCTGGTCCTCGGTCACGATCACGGCCGCGTCGGACACCGCCGGGTGAGCGGTCAACGCGGCCCGGATCTCCCCGAGTTCGATGCGATAACCGCGCACCTTCACCTGGTCGTCGATCCGGCCCAGGAACTCCACCGCACCATCCGCACGCCACCGCGCCAGATCCCCGGTCCGATAGAATCGGGCGCCGGCCTCCCCGTAGGGGTCGGGCAGGAACCGCTGAGCCGTCCGCACAGGATCACCGGTGTAGCCGCGGGCCACGCCGGAGCCGCCGACGTACAACTCCCCCACCACACCGACCGGAACGGGCTGCTGTCGCGCGTTGAGCACCCGCATCGTCATGTTGGGCAGGGGCCGGCCGATGGGGACGACACCCTCGTACGAGCTCTCGATCGGGAAGACACACGTGCCGACGGTCGCCTCGGTCGGACCATACTCATTGACCAACCGACCATCACCGAGCAACCGGCGCCAACGCTCTACCAGCGCACCCGGCAACGCCTCACCCGCCACCACGATCCGCGTCGTCAACGCACGGATCTGCTCGTCCGACAACTGGCCACCAATAACCTCAAGATGGCCGGGAGTCAGCTTCAGGAACGAGAACGGACCCGCCCCCGCCAACGACTCGCCCAGCTCGGTCAGCTCACCGCCGAAGAGCCACACCCGCTGACCCGCCGCCAACGGCGCCCACACATTCGGCACCACCAAGTCGAACGCCACCGACGAAAAGACAGGCGCCCCACCCGTACCGCAGGACACCAACTCCCGCACCGCCCAGTCCACATGATTCACCAGACTCCGATGCGTGACCTGCACACCCTTCGGCCGACCCGTCGAACCCGACGTAAAGATCGTGTACGCCAACCCATCCAGATCAACCGACGGCAACGGACCAGACGTCTCCGGGTGATCCTCATCCACCCGTACGACATCCACCGCGAACCGATCCGCATACCCCGCCGACGACACCGCCACCGACACACCCGCATCCACCAGCATCCCGGCGATCCGACCCTGCGGAAGCGCCGGATCCAGCGGCACATATCCGGCCCCCGCCCGCCACACCCCCAGCAACGCCACCACCAGATCCACCGAACGATCCAGCAACACCGCCACGGACTGCTCCGGACCGACGCCCTGACCACGCAGGCGATGCGCCAGACGATCCGCCCTCTCCCGCAACTCTCCGAAGGTCAGACGGACACCGCCCGCCTCCACCGCCACCGCGTCCGGCGACACCGCCGCACGTTCGACGATCAGCTCCGGCACCGACACCTCACGCACCGGCACCACCGTGTCGTTCCAGGTGGAGAGCACCGACTCACGCTCACCGTCGGGGAGGTAGGTGGACTCCGCGTCGCCGTCGATGTTCTGGGCCATCGCCTCCAGGACGGTGCGGTACATCGATGCGAGTCGGTCCACGGCGTCCGGGGCCAGCCGGCCGGGGTCGGCCGTGAGGAGCAGTCCGCTCGCGCGGGCCGCGATGGCGAGGCCGAACTCCGTGGCGCCCTCGCCCATGCCGGAGTCCGCATCGACGATGTCGGACTCGGCCTGAGCGTCCTTGAGGTCGAGGTAGCTGAAGCGGACGTCCAACAGGCGGCTGCCGTCGGCCAGTTCGCGTTGCATCACCGGCATCGGATAGCGACGGTGGGGCCAGAGGGCGGCTTCCTGGTCGTAGACCTGGCGCACGAGTGCGCGCCAGGTGCGGGCACCGCTCCGGAACGCGAACGGCACGGTGTTGAGATACATGCCGTAGACACGCTCGGCACCCAGGATCTCGGGGCGTCCGCTGCACACGAGCCCGGTGTGGAAGGACTCCTCCGGGGTGAGCAGACTCATCACCTTCAGGTGCGCCGCGTGCAGCACGGCCTTGAGAGAGGTGCCGGTGTCGCTCGCGGCGGCACGCAACGACGGCGCGAGGTCCGCCAGCGGTACGCGGACCGTGTGCGCCGCGCCGCCCGACCTGGAGGCATCGCTCCAACCGCTCGGCAGCTCGAACTTGGCGTGGCCCTCGATGACACCGCGCCAATAGGACCGGTCGTCGTCCGACTCCAGGGAGGCGCGCTCGGCCGCGACGAAGTCCGCGTACCGGACGGCGGGCGGCGCGGGCTTGGGCAGTGTCCCCCCGCCCCGCACGCGCAGATAGCTCTCGACGATCTCGCTGAGCAGGGAGCGGTGACTCCACCCCTCGGTGATCGGGTGGCAGACGCTGACCGAGAGCCACCATGCCTCGTCGGACTCCACGAGCGCGGAGATCCTGAGCAGGGGCGGGCGTTCGAGGTCGAACGTGGTCGCGCGTTCGGACGCGATGTGCTCGCGCCGGGTGGCCAGTTGACTCTCGTCGTCCTGGCCCCGTAGATCGTGCACGGTGACCGGGATCTCCGCGCTGGGGTGGATCAGCTGGAGCGGCGACGAGTAGCCCTCCAGAGCGAAGGACGCCCGCAGCATCTCGTGGCGCTCCACCAGGGCCCGAGCGGCCAGTTCGAGCGCGCTCGTGTCGAAGGCCCTGCCGTCCCTGATCCGGAACGTCGTGGTGTTGTGGTACTTGTTCAGGCCGTCGTCCGCCAGCATCTCGACCAGCATGCCGAGTTGCACCTGGGCGAGCGGGAAGGCGTCCGCCAGTCCCTCAGGAAGGCCGGCCCGGTCCGCCTCGGAGAGCAAGGAGAAGGGGGCCACGACAGGGGGCACTTCTTCGAGGGTGCCTGCGGGCGTCCCGAGCGCGGCCGCGAGTCCGGCCACGGTCCGATGCCGGAACACGTCGCCGACTGATGCCTCGAAACCTTGGGCCCGCAGGGCTCCCACCAGGGCGATCGCCTTGATGGAGTGGCCTCCGAGGTCGAAGAAGCTGTCCTCGACGCCGACCCTCTCCAAGCCGAGAACCTGCCCCCAGACCCCGGCGATCGTCTCCTCGGTCTCGCTGCTCGGCGCGATGTACGAGTCCGACGTGTCGGTCTCCGGGTCGGGGAGAGCATGCCGGTCGAGCTTGCCGTTCGCGGTCAGCGGGATCTTGTCGAGCTCCACGAACAGGGACGGCACCATGTACTCGGGCAGCACACCCGCGACGGCCTCGCGCAGACCGTCCATCTCGCCCACCACATACGCGACCAGACGCTGGTCCTCGGTCACGATCACCGCCGCATCGGACACCGCAGAATGAGCGGTCAACGCGGCCCGGATCTCCCCGAGTTCGATGCGATAACCGCGCACCTTCACCTGGTCGTCGATCCGGCCCAGGAACTCCACCGCACCATCCGCACGCCACCGCGCCAGATCCCCGGTCCGATACAACCGGGCACCCGGCCCACCGAACGGATCGGGCAGGAACCGCTGAGCCGTCCGCACAGGATCACCCGCGTAGCCACGGGCCACGCCGGACCCACCGACGTACAACTCCCCCACCACACCGACCGGAAGCGGAAGTTGACGTGCATCCAGAATGCGCATGGTCATGTTGGGCAGGGGCCGGCCGATCGGCACGACACCCTCGTACGCGCCCTCGATCGGGAACACACACGTACCGACGGTCGCCTCGGTCGGACCGTACTCATTGACCAACCGACCATCACCGAGCAACCGGCGCCACCGCTCCACCAAAGCACCCGGCAACGCCTCACCCGCCACCACGATCCGCGTCGTCAACGCACGAATCTGCTCGTCCGACAACTGGCCACCAATAACCTCAAGATGGCCGGGAGTCAGCTTCAGGAACGAGAACGGACCCGCCCCCGCCAACGCCTCGCCCAGCTCGGTCAGCTCACCGCCGAAGAGCCACACCCGCTGACCCGCCGCCAACGGCGCCCACACATTCGGCACCACCAAGTCGAACGCCACCGACGAAAAGACAGGCGCCCCACCCGTACCGCAGGACGCCAACTCCCGCACCGCCCAGTCCACATGATTCACCAGACTCCGATGCGTGACCTGCACACCCTTCGGCCGACCCGTCGAACCCGACGTAAAGATC
>NZ_JBHWVI010000005.1:0-110060 GCF_042737005.1 Streptomyces sp. NPDC060027 | reverse complement strand
GCCTCCGCCCCCGGCCCCGCCGGCGGCGCCGCCGGCGCTGCCTCCGCGACCACCCTGGCGCTGCCCACGCTGCTGCGGCGGCCGCCCGCCGCTCCGCTGGGGCCGTCCGCCGCCCTCGGCGGCCGGGGCCGCCGCTTCGTCGTCCAGCCGGAGCGTCAGCGAGATCCGCTTGCGCGGGATGTCGATCTCCAGGACCTTCACCTTGACGATGTCGCCGGACTTCACGACGTCCCGCGGGTCCTTGACGAACGTCTTGGACATCGCGGAGACGTGCACGAGCCCGTCCTGGTGGACGCCGATGTCCACGAAGGCGCCGAACGCGGCCACGTTCGTGACGACCCCCTCCAGGACCATCCCGGACGCCAAGTCGGAGATCTTCTCGACGCCATCCTTGAAGGTGGCCGTCTTGAAGGCGGGTCGCGGGTCGCGTCCAGGCTTCTCCAGCTCCCTCAGGATGTCCGTGACGGTCGGCAGACCGAACTTCTCGTCGACGAAGTCGGCCGGCCTCAGCGTGCGCAGCACACCCGTGTTGCCGACCAGCGACGCGACCTCGCTGCCCGCCGTCTTCACCATCCGCCGCACCACGGGGTACGCCTCGGGGTGCACGCTGGACGCGTCCAGCGGGTCGTCCCCGCCCCGGATCCGCAGGAAGCCCGCGCACTGCTCGTACGCCTTGGGGCCCAGCCGGGCCACGCTCTTGAGAGCCGTACGGGAGGTGAAGGGACCGTTGGCGTCACGGTGCGCCACGATGTTCTCCGCGAGGCCGGAGGTGATGCCGGAGACCCGGGCCAGCAGCGGGGTGGAGGCGGTGTTCACGTCCACGCCCACGCCGTTCACGCAGTCCTCGACCACCGCGTCCAGCGACCGGGACAGCTTCACCTCGGACAGGTCGTGCTGGTACTGCCCGACACCGATCGACTTCGGGTCGATCTTCACCAGCTCGGCCAGCGGGTCCTGGAGCCGGCGCGCGATGGAGACGGCGCCGCGCAGCGACACGTCCATGTCGGGCAGTTCCTGGGAGGCGAAGGCCGAGGCCGAGTACACCGACGCCCCCGCCTCCGACACCATCACCTTGGTGAGGCCGAGCTCCGGGTGCTTGGTGATGAGCTCACCGGCGAGCTTGTCGGTCTCGCGGGACGCCGTGCCGTTGCCGATCGCGATCAGCTCGACCGCGTGCTCCTTGGAGAGCCGGGCGAGCTTGGCGATCGCCTCGTCCCACCGGTTGGCCGGGACGTGCGGGTGGATGACGTCCGTCGCGACGACCTTGCCGGTCGCGTCGACGACGGCGACCTTCACCCCCGTGCGGAAACCGGGGTCCAGGCCCAGCGTCGAGCGGGTGCCCGCCGGGGCGGCGAGGAGCAGGTCCCGCAGGTTGGCCGCGAAGACGTTCACCGCCTCGTCCTCGGCGGCGGTGCGCAGCCGGAGGCGCATGTCGATGCCGAGGTGCACGAGAATGCGGGTGCGCCAGGCCCAACGTGCGGTCTCCGTCAGCCACTTGTCGCCGGGACGGCCGCGGTCGGCGATCCCGAAACGATGGGCGACGATCCCCTCGTACGACGAAGGCCCCTCGGTGGGCTCCTCCGGCTCCAGGACGAGATCGAGGACGTCCTCCTTCTCGCCGCGCAGCATGGCGAGGATGCGGTGCGAGGGCAGCTCCTTGAAGGGCTCGGCGAAGTCGAAGTAGTCGGCGAACTTGGCACCCGCCTCCTCCTTGCCCTCGCGCACCTTGGCGGCGAGCCGTCCGCGCACCCACATGCGCTCGCGCAGCTCGCCGATCAGGTCGGCGTCCTCGGAGAACCGCTCGGTGAGGATCGACCGGGCGCCGTCCAGGGCGGCCTGCGGGTCGGCGACGCCCTTGTCGGCGTCGACGAAGGCCGCCGCCGCGGCGAGCGGGTCGATCGTCGCGTCGCCGAGCAGGCCGTCGGCCAGCGGCTCCAGGCCCGCCTCGCGCGCGATCTGCGCCTTGGTGCGCCGCTTGGGCTTGAACGGCAGATAGATGTCCTCGAGACGCGCCTTCGTCTCGGCGGCCCTGATCTGCGCTTCGAGCTCGGCGCCGAGCTTGCCCTGCTCGCGCACCGAGTCGAGGATCGCGGCGCGCCGGTCCTCCAGCTCCCGCAGATAGCGCAGCCGCTCCTCGAGGGTGCGCAGCTGCGCATCGTCGAGCATCTCGGTCGCTTCCTTGCGGTAGCGGGCGATGAAGGGAACCGTCGACCCGCCGTCGAGCAAGTCGACGGCGGCCTTGACCTGCCGTTCCCGTACGCCGAGTTCCTCGGCGATCCTGCCTTCGATGGACCCTACGAGGGGTGTCGTCACGATCCCGTACCGCCTTCTCCACTGAGGTTGCGCGGCAATTGTGGCAGGTGACACGGACAACGGGGGATCAGGGCGGCACTCGGAGGGGTCGCGCGCCGCGGGTCCGGCCCCAGGGACACGGAACCCCGCGGGACCCGCGGTATTCCGTGCCTCTCGGTTCCTGCGGGCGGCGGCGACCCCCGGCCTCCGAGTGCCGTGTTCCTCAGGCCCCGCGGGCCCGCCCGGAGCGCGAGGCCCCTCCGAAGAGCCGGGCCAGGGCCCGGAAAGGCAGCGTCACGACCGTGGCGATCGCCCCGCCGATCTGCCGCAGCACGTCCGCGATGGCACGCAGCATGTGTCTCCCCTTTCGTCTCCCGGCACGGAGAGCCGGGAGACGTCCGGGTACCTCAACTCTCGCCGGTCATTCCTCGCCGGTCATTCCTTGCCGATCATTCCGTCCGGGAAGGCGCCCGCGGCGAACGCCGTCATCAGCAGGTTCCTGGCGATCTCGGTGAGCCGCTCCACCCCGGCGGCGCCCAGGTGCTCGTAGGGGGCGCGGTCGAGCCGGTCCGTCCGGACCTCGATGTCCTGGCGCAGGTCCACGCCCGCCTGCGTCAGCTCGCCCCGCGCGTCGAGCAGCCCACGCTCCCGCAGTCGCCCGGACGCCGTCTCCCAGTCCTGCCGCGACCAGCCGCGCGTGCCCAGGGCCCACTTGGGAGCCATGCCCTTGCCGGTCGCGGTGTGGCTCACCAGGGCCTCCACCGGGTCGAGCTCCGCGTCGAGCAGCACCGCGAGGTGCCCGTCGCCGCGGTGCTCGCGCAGCAGGGTGGCCGCGTGCCAGAGCGCCAGGTGGGGCGCCTCGGGCACGGGGAGGTCCGCGTGCGCGGCGTAGAGCGGGCGGGCGGTCGAGCCGCAGGCCTCGGCCGCGCGCAGGGCGAGTTCCGCGGCCTCGGCCACCTCCTTGGAGGCGATGAGGTCTTCGCCGAGCAGCCGCCTGAGTGTCGCGTCCACGGCACGCGCGCGGGCCGCGAGCACGGTCTCCGGAGAGGCGGCCCGCCACACGGCCGGCACACGCGCGGCCACCAGGTCGTGCCGGAAGTTGTAGAACGTCGCCGTCACGGTGCCCGCGCCGACCGCGCCCATCGCGGCGGCCCGTGCCGCGAAGTACGCGGCCCGTTCGTCCTCGATGCCGACGGCGGCCAGCTCACGCCCCAGATCGGGCGAGAAGTAGTGCGTCGAGTGCAGCGGGTTGAGGACGTTGTGGCAGCGGCGCCCGGCGCGCTCCGGCAGTGGAGGGGTCATGCCCCGCACATTACCGACTGGTTGGTACGTCGTGAACAGTGAGATCCGCGATGGCAGGAAAGGTGGGATCCATGTCATTGCGGCCATCGGTGCGCCGGTCGAGAATCGAGCCATGCGAACGGTGCTGATCGTCCTCTTCGACGGGGTGCAGAGCCTCGACGTCACCGGCCCCCTGGAGGTGTTCGCGGGCGCCGAGACCTACCGCGGCGGCTCGTACCGCATCCGCACGGCCTCCCTCGACGGCGCCCCGGTGCGCACCTCCAGCGGCCTCGTCCTGGTCCCGGACCAGGCGCTCGCCGACGCTCCCGCCGCGCACACCCTGCTGGTTCCCGGCGGCCGCGGCACCCGGCGCCCGGACCCCCGCCTGGTCGACTGGCTGCGCGCGCACGGTCCGCGCGCCGAGCGCCTGGTCTCGGTGTGCACCGGCGCCGGACTGCTCGCGGCGGCGGGCCTCCTCGACGGCCGCCGCGCGACGACCCACTGGGCGTACTGCGACCAGCTCGCCCACGACCACCCGGCGGTCGCCGTCGACCCCGATCCCATCTACGTACGCGACGGCAACGTGTCCACCTCGGCGGGCGTCACCTCCGGCATCGACCTGGCCCTCGCCCTCGTCGAGGAGGATCTGGGCCGCGACGCCGCCCTGACCATCGCCCGTCACCTCGTCGTCTTCCTCCGGCGTCCGGGCAACCAGGCCCAGTTCAGCGTCCAGCTCGCCGCCCAGACCGCGCGACGCGAACCGCTGCGCGAGGTCCAGCACTGGATCTCCGAGCACCCCGGCGACGACCTGAGCATCGAGTCGCTCGCCGCCCGTGCCCGCCTCTCGCCCCGCCATTTCGCCCGCGCCTTCCAGAGCGAGACGGGCACGACGCCCGGCCGGTACGTCGAGCGGGTCCGCGTCGAGCACGCCCGCCGTCTCCTGGAGGACACCACCGACGGCATCGAGGAGATCTCCCGCGCCTGCGGCTACGGCACGCCCGAGGGCATGCGCCGCGCCTTCGTGAAGATCCTCGGCTCGGCACCGGCCGAGTACCGGCGCCGCTTCCGGCCGGCGCCCACGGGCTGACGGCGGCCCACCCCACTCGCCGGTCCCGCCGCGGTCCGGCCGCCTCACCGTCCCGCGTGCCCCGGCCTCTCCTCGGCTGGCTCGCGACTCCCGCTCACCCAGGGGCCGCCACCGCACCCCTCGCCGAAAGGAACCCGATGCAGATCGCCATCGTCCTCTTCGACCGCTTCACCGCCCTGGACGCCGTCGGCCCGTACGAGACCCTCGGCCGCCTGCCGGACGCGGACACCGTCTTCGTCGCCGAGCGCACCGGTCCGGTCCGTTCCGACACCGGCCGGCTCGCGCTGACCGCCGACAGGAGCCTCGCGGAGGTGCCGAACCCGGACATCGTGGTGGTACCGGGAGGGCCGGTCCAGAGCGCGGAGATGGACAACCGGGTCCTCCTGGACTGGCTGCGGGACGCCGACGGCACCAGTGTCTGGACGACTTCGGTGTGCACCGGTTCCCTGCTGCTCGCCGCCGCGGGGCTCCTGGACGGCCGCCGGGCCACATCCCACTGGCTGGCCCTCGGCCACCTGGCACGGTTCGGAGCCGAGCCCACGGGGGAGCGCGTCGTGTTCGACGGCAAGTACGTGACCGCGGCCGGTGTCTCCGCCGGCATCGACATGGGGCTCACCCTGCTCGGCCGGATCGCGGGGGACGAACACGCCCAGGCCGTACAGCTGCTGACCGAGTACGACCCGCAGCCACCCTACGACGCCGGGTCCCCGGAGAAGGCGCCCGCGCACCTGGTCGCGGAGTTCCGGAGCAAGAGCCGTTTCATTCTGACGTAGGCGCGCAGACCACCCGCCTCGCACGCCCCGAAGAGCCGTGCCCCGAACGGCCGTCGTGCCCTCACGGAGCCCAAGTGAAGCGCGGCTGCCTGCGCTCCAGGAACGCGGCGACCCCCTCCGCGGTGTCGCCGCCGCCGCGCGCCTGTTCCGCCCAGTACGCGTCACGGTCGGTGCGCCCGTTCGCGAACTCCTTCGCCGACGCCTGCGTCAGCAGGGAGCGCGAGGTCAGGATGCGGGTGAACTCCGCCACCCGCTTGTCGAGTTCGCCCTCGGGCAGCACCTCGTCCACCAGACCTGTGCGCAACGCGCGCTCACTGTCGATCAACTCGCCGGAGAAGAGCAGGTACTTGGCGGTGGACGGGCCCACCAGTGCCGCCAACCGCCGTGTGGAGGAGGCCGGATAGACGATCCCGAGCTTCGCCGGAGTCACCCCGAACAGCGATCCCTCCTGGGCGAACCGCAGATCGCAGGCGGCCGCGAGCTGGGATCCGCCGCCCACGCAGTAGCCGCGAATCGCGGCCAGCGTCGGCTTCGGGAACGCGGCCAGGGACTCCTCGGCGAGCACGGCCAGGCCCTGGGCCTCGTCCGGCGAGCCGCGCAGCGTCGAGATGTCGGCTCCGGCGCAGAACGTCCCGCCCTCACCGGTGAGCACCAGGGCGTGCACATCGGCGCGAACGGTCAACTCGTCCAGCAACGGTGGCAGCGCTCGCCACATCCGCGTCGTCATGGCGTTCCGCTTGGCGGGGTGATGGATGACGACGGTGGCGACTCCGTCGCCGACGTGGTGCGACAGCTGCGGCTCCATGCGACGGATGCTATCTGCACCTACAGCGGACTCCGGATCGCGGGCACCCCCCCGGGCCGTCTCGTGGGCTCCGGAAAGGCGGGGAACGAATCGGGTCAGCTGCGGGGCAAACCCGTACAACCCGAAGAGTTTCCGAAGTCGGCACAAGGTGGACAGGAGCTGTCGTAGAACTGACTGTGTCATACGCAAACGATCAGAAATTATCGATAATTGCTGACTTCTGTTCAGTCAACCGGTACGGACCGGCGCATTACCAACACTCAATGTGTGGTGACAATCGAGCGCAAGGGTGGCGACCGGACGATGGAGAACCCCGGGCCGGGGTCCGACCCCAGCCCTGAAGGCGGAGGCACGACCTCCGGCGTCAGATCGCCGGGACCGCTGCCGTACGAGGGGGTGTGGCGGTTCACCGCCACCGCCGTCGACGCCTCGGTGCCGCAGGCGCGGCACGCCGTCCGTGATCTGCTGGTCCGCCAGGGGGTACCGGTCTCGGACGATCTCGTTCAGGGACTGCTGTTGATCGTGTCCGAACTGGTCACGAACGCCGTCAAGCACGCGGCGGTTCTGTCGCCGATGCTCGCGGTGGAGGTCGCGGTCGGCGCCGAGTGGGTGCGGGTGTCCGTCGAGGACAACCACCCCTACCGGCCGACCGCCCTGGAGGCCGACCACGGGCAGACCGGGGGCCGGGGCCTGCTGCTGGTGCGTGAGGTCACCAGGGAGTACGGCGGCGTGTGCGACGTCGAGCACACCGCGAGCGGCGGCAAGGTGATCTGGGCCGCCCTGCCGCTCGCTCCGGGTGTGTAGAGACCGGCCTACCAGCCCGCGGACGGGGCCGTCAGCTCCCGGATCGCCGGACGGGCGGCGTCCAGCACCGTCATGAACCACGCCGAGAAGGGGTCCTTCGCGTGCCGCTCCGCCAGCTCGGCGGCGGTCACGAAGGCCGTCGAGCCGACCTCCTCCGCGTCGGGCCGCAGCGCCGACTGCACCATCCCGACGAACAGATGGTTGTACTCCTGCTCCACCAGGCCCGAGTCCGGGTCCGGGTGGTTGTAACGGACCGTGCCCGCCTCGGCGAGCAGGGTCGGCGACACCCCGAGCTCCTCGTAGGTCCGCCGGGCCGCCGCGGCGAACGGTCCCTCGCCCGGGTAGGGGTGGCCGCAGCAGGTGTTCGACCACACACCGGGGGAGTGGTACTTGCCGAGGGCGCGCTGCTGCAGCAGCAGTCGGCCCTGCTCGTCGAAGAGGAACACCGAGAACGCTCTGTGCAACTGCCCCGGGGCCTGATGAGCCGCGAGCTTCTCGGCCGTACCGATCGTGTTGCCGTCCTCGTCGACCAGTTCCAGCAAGATCGCTTCAACGGTGCCGTTCGACGAACTGTGCGTCGCGGTGGCAGGTGTGATCGGCATACCCATCCTTCGCATCGGTCTTCAAGCCCCAGTCTGCCGTACGAAACCGGCACTCCCGGCACTTCGCGGCTCCCGCATGTCCCGCCCAGGGAAGCCCCGGGGCGGGTCACGCGGCCGACGTGGGTCAGACGCCGAAAGCCGCCGGATACCTGAGCGTGCCCGGTGCCACCGACACGGAATCGTCGAGGACGAGGGCCATCAGGTGTTCGGACGGCACGTCGAATCCGGGCCGGATGCCGTAGGCGGCGGCGGGCCCGAAACCGAACCTCGGGTAGTACCCGGGATGCCCGAGGACGAGGACGAGCTCCTCACCCCGCGCGCGTGCCGCCTCCAGCACCGCGCGTACGACAGCCGATCCGGCGCCCCGGCGCTGCCGGTCCGGGCGGACGGCGACCGGCGCCAGCGCGGCCGCGGGGACGCCGTCGACGTGACAGCGGGTGATCAGCGCGTACGCCGCGATCGTGCCGTCCGGTGCCTCGGCGACGTACGACAGGCCGGGCAGCCACGCCCCGGGGTCGGCGCGCAGCGCGTCCACCAGATCGGCCTCCTCCGCCCTTTCGAAGGCGGCGGCGGTGACGGCGTACACCTCCGCGAAGTCGGCGGAGGTCTCCCGGCGGGTGCGCCAGACAGCGCTGTGACCGGTGCTGTCACCGGAGATGTGTTCGGTCAACGTGGAAACCCTTGATGAGGGGCCCGGCCGACGCGTCGCCGGAACGGCGGGTCAGCCCCGGGCCCGGGAAACGGGGACGACGAGATCGCTGCGCGTGGCAGCGCCGAGAGCGGCCGTCATCAACCCACCTCCAGGGATCGCCGGCCACGCTAACAGGCGGCGCCGCGGTGCCGCCTCCGGATTTCCGTCAGTGGCAGAGCTTCGCCTCGTGTTCCGCGTGTCCGCTCGGCTCCAGCTGGAAGGTGCAGTGCTCGACGTCGAAGTGGACGCCCAGGCAGCCCTGGAGCTCGTGAAGGATCTTCTCGTGCCCGATCGCGTTCAGGACGTCGGAGCTGACGACCACGTGCGCGGAGAGGACCGGCATGCCCGAGGTGATGGTCCAGGCATGCAGGTCGTGGACGTCCTCGACACCGTCGAGGGCCAGGATGTGGGCGCGTACGTCCGCCATGTCGACGCCCTTGGGCGCCGCCTCCAGGAGCACGTCGAGCGTCTCGTGGAGCAGCTTCCAGGTGCGCGGCACGATCATCAGGGCGATGGCGATCGAGGCGATCGGGTCCGCGGCCTGCCAGCCCGTGGTCATGATCACCACCGCGGAGATGATGACCGCCACCGAGCCCAGCGCGTCCGCGGCCACCTCCAGGAAGGCGCCGCGCACGTTCAGGCTGTCCTTCTGCCCGCGCATCAGCAGTGTCAGCGACACCGTGTTGGCGACCAGACCGATCACACCGAACACGATGGTCAGTCCGCCCTCGGTGTCCGCGGGCGTCACGAAGCGCTGGATCGCCTCGACGAGCACATAGCCGCCGACCACGAGCAGCAGCAGACAGTTGGCGAGCGCGGCGAGGATCTCGGCCCGCGCGAGGCCGAAGGTGCGGTTCTCGCTCGGCGGGCGGGCCGCGAAGTGGATCGCGAGGAGGGCCATGCCCAGCCCCAGCGCGTCCGTCGCCATGTGCGCCGCGTCCGCGACGAGCGCCAGCGAATCGGCGAGCAGGCCACCGAAGATCTCGACGACCATGACGGTGAGCGTGATCGCCAGCGCGACACGCAGCCTCCCGCGGTACGCGGCTGCCGCCGTACCGGTCGGGGGAGCGCCGTGCGCGTGCCCGTGGTCGTGCCCAGCCCCCATGAAAGCCGCCTCCCGTGTTCCGCTCGGTCGTCACAGTGAACTACGGGCGGGGGGTACCGGGCAACGCGGCACTGAACACCGTTGTCATATGCTCTGACCTGCGGAAACGAACAGCAGGTCAGAGCACCGGCAGGGTCACGCGGAGGTGGTCTCCGGGTGGTGCAGCAGCCAGCCCCGCCAGGCCGACTCCACCATCTCGCGCACCTCGCGCCGCGCGCGCCAGTCCAGCTCGTCCGCCGCCAGGGCGGCCGAGGCGACCGCGCGCGGGGCGTCACCCGGGCGGCGCGGCTCGACGAGCGGCTGCCGGGTGTCCCCGGTGACCTCGGCGACGAGCGTCATGAGCTCCCGCACGGAGACCCCTTCGCCGCGGCCGATGTTCACCGTCAGATCACCGCTCGCACCGTCCGCCAGCCGCCGGGCCGCCGTGAGATGCGCCTCGGCGAGGTCGGCGACATGGATGTAGTCGCGCACGCAGGTGCCGTCCGGCGTCGGGTAGTCGTCGCCGAAGATCCGTGGGGCCTCGTCACGGGTGAGGCGGTCGAACACCATCGGGATGATGTTGAAGACGCCCGTGTCGGCGAGTTCCGGCGAGGCCGCGCCCGCCACGTTGAAGTAGCGCAGGCACACGGTGGCGATGCCGTGCGCCCGGCCGGCCGCCCGCACCAGCCACTCGCCGGCGAGCTTCGTCTCGCCGTAGGGGCTCAGCGGGGCGCAGGGAGTGCCCTCCGTGATGAGGTCCACATCGGGGTTGCCGTAGACGGCCGCCGACGAGGAGAACACGAAGCGCTTGACGCCCGCCCCGGCGACCGCCTCCAGGAGCGTCGCGAGACCGCCCACGTTCTCCTGGTAGTAGCGCGTCGGTTCGGCCACGGACTCACCGACCTGTTTGCGCGCGGCGAGGTGCACGACGCCCGTCACCGCGTGCTCCGCCAGGACCCGCTTGAGCAGATCCCCGTCCAGCGACGACCCCTGAACCAGCGGGATGCTCTCCGGAAGCCGGTTCGGAATCCCGGACGAGAGGTCGTCGAGGGCGACGACCCGCTCTCCGGCCTCCGCCATCGCCCGGGCCACGTGTGCCCCGATGTATCCGGCTCCGCCTGTGATCAGCCATGTCATGGAGCACCACCCTATGCCGGTCCCGCGCGGCGTCCGCCGTGCCCCGCTCCCGGGGGTGAGGGGCGTGCTGCGCACCGTGCCGAGAATGCGCCGGTCTGTGAACCCGGGTTTGTGACCCGGGCCCGGAATCCCCGATGATGATCGCGGTGTCTGCAAGGCAAAACCGGTTGATCGGGCCGTGAACGGGCGGTGAACGCTGTCTTCCGTTCATCGGATACCCTCTGCCGACATGCCGCCGGGCCCGCCGCCGCGGGCCGGGGCCATCCCATCACGTACACGCCAGGCGTCAGGCCGCGCCAGCATTCAGGGAGTGAGTTCGCTGTCGACCGCCATCCTCACCGGCCAGCCGGTCCCCGGATCGTCGCTCGAAGGCGATCTGCGGTCACTCGGCTTCGACGTGCGGCTCGCCTCTGACACGGGCGAGACCGAGGCACTCCTCGCCGCCGCGCCGGCGAACGAACGGGTAGCCGTCGTCGACGCCCGCTTCGTGGGCCACGTACACGCCCTGCGCCTCGGCCTCACCGACCCCCGCTTCGCGGCCTCCGCACTGCCCGGCGCCGTATCCGTGCAGCCCGAGGCCCGGCGGGCGCTGGCCCGCGCCATGGCCCAGGAGGCCGGCGCCGCGGGCGGTGTGGCCGTCACCACGGAGAACCTCGTCGACCGCCTCGGCGCGGATCTCGACGCCGACGGCCTCGCCGTCCACCGCCCCGAGCTCGGCAGCCTCGTCGCCGCCGTCCCCGCCGATCCGCAGGAGCACAACGAGGTCCGGCAGTCCGTGCTGGCCGTCGACGACGAGGCCGTACGGCTGCGCAGCGCCGTCAAGGCCCGCGACGGCTTCTTCACCACGTACTGCATCAGCCCGTACTCGCGCTACATCGCCCGCTGGTGCGCCCGCCGCGGTCTGACCCCGAACCAGGTCACCACCGCCTCGCTGATCACCGCGCTGATCGCCGCGAGCTGCGCCGCCACCGGCACCCGCCTCGGCTTCGTCGCGGCCGGGCTGCTGCTCCTGTTCTCCTTCGTCCTGGACTGCACGGACGGACAGCTCGCCCGCTACTCCCTCCAGTACTCGACGCTCGGCGCCTGGCTGGACGCGACCTTCGACCGCGCCAAGGAGTACGCCTACTACGCGGGCCTCGCGCTCGGCGCGGCCCGCGGCGGCGACGACGTATGGGCGCTCGCGCTCGGCGCGATGATCCTGCAGACCTGCCGGCACGTCGTGGACTTCTCCTTCAACGAGGCGAACCACGACGCCGAGGCCAACACCAGCCCCACCGCCGCCCTCTCGGGCAAGCTCGACAGCGTCGGCTGGACGGTCTGGGTGCGCCGGATGATAGTTCTGCCCATCGGCGAACGATGGGCGATGATCGCCGTTCTCACGGCGCTGACGACCCCCCGTATCACCTTCTACGCGCTGCTCGCCGGCTGCGCCTTCGCGGCCACCTACACCACGGCGGGCCGGGTGCTGCGCTCGCTGACCCGCAAGGCGCGCCGCACGGACCGCGCCGCCCGAGCGCTCGTGGACCTCACCGACTCCGGCCCGCTCGCCGAGTACCTGACGCGTTTCGCCGGCCGCCTCCCGCGGATCGGCCCGGCTCCTGTCGCCTTCGTGGCCGGGGCGATCGTCGTGACGTCCGCCGCACTCGCCCCCTACGGCAGCTGGTGGCCCGTCCTGGGTGCCGCCGTGTACGTCCTGCTGTCGCCGGTCGCCCTGGTCAGGCCCCTGAAGGGCGCCCTCGACTGGCTGGTGCCGCCGTTCTACCGCGCGGCCGAGTACCTCACCGTTCTGGTCCTGGCGGCCAACGCCGACGTGAACGGAGCGCTCCCGGCGGCTTTCGGCCTGGTGGCCGCGGTCGCCTACCATCACTACGACACGGTGTACCGCATCCGCGGCAACGCCGGAGCCCCCCCGCACTGGCTGGTGCGGGCGATCGGCGGGCACGAAGGCAGGACGCTGCTGGTCACCGTCCTGGCCGCGCTGCTCGCCGCCTCACAGTTCAAGGTCGCGCTCACGGTGTTCGCCGTGGCCGTCGCCCTACTGGTGCTCGCCGAGAGCATCCGCTTCTGGGTGTCCACCGGGGCGCCCGCCGTACACGATGAAGGAGAACCCGCATGATCGGCCTTGTACTGGCAGCCGGCGCCGGACGGCGTCTGCGCCCCTACACCGACAGCCTCCCGAAGGCTCTCGTGCCGGTGGGCCCCGCGGGCGCAGAGGACTCCCTCACCGTCCTGGACCTGACCCTCGGCAACTTCGCCGAGATCGGTCTGACCGAGGTCGGCATCATCGTCGGCTACCGCAAGGAAGCCGTGTACGACCGCAAGGCGGCCCTTGAGGAGAAGTACGGCCTCAAGATCACGCTCATCGACAACGACAAGGCCGAGGAGTGGAACAACGCCTACTCCCTGTGGTGCGGCCGTGACGCCCTCAAGGACGGCGTCATACTCGCCAACGGCGACACCGTGCACCCGGTCTCCGTCGAGCGGACGCTGCTCGCCGCCCGCGGCGAGGGCAAGAAGATCATCCTCGCCCTCGACACGGTGAAGAAGCTCGCCGACGAGGAGATGAAGGTCGTCGTGGACCCCGACAAGGGCGTCCAGAAGATCACCAAGCTCATGGACCCGTCCGAGGCCACCGGTGAGTACATCGGCGTGACCCTCATCGAGGGTGCCGCCGCCGACGAGCTGGCCGACGCCCTGAAGACGGTCTGGGAGACGGACCCGCAGCAGTTCTACGAGCACGGCTACCAGGAGCTCGTCAACCGCGGCTTCCAGATCGACGTCGCGCCGATCGGTGAGGTCAAGTGGGTCGAGATCGACAACCACGACGACCTGGCCAAGGGACGTGAGATCGCGTGCCAGTACTGACGAGGCTCATCCCCTCGCCGGTCGTCGTCGACATCCGTCCGGGTGCCCTGGACGACCTGGCGAGCGTGCTCAGCGACGAGCGCATCTCGCACTCGGGCAAGCTGGCCATAGCGGTCAGCAACGGCTCGGGCGCGAGGCTGCGCGAGCGGATCGCCCCGACCCTGCCGGGCGCCACCTGGTACGAGGTCGGCGGCGGCACGCTCGACGACGCGATCCGGCTGGCCGGCGACATGAAGTCCGGGCACTACGACGCCGTCGTGGGCCTGGGCGGCGGCAAGATCATCGACTGCGCGAAGTTCGCCGCGGCGCGGATCGGGCTGCCCCTGGTCGCCGTGCCCACGAACCTCGCGCACGACGGTCTGTGCTCGCCGGTCGCCACCCTCGACAACGACGCGGGCCGCGGCTCGTACGGCGTGCCGAACCCGATCGCCGTGCTCATCGACCTCGACGTGATCCGTGAGGCGCCGGTCCGGTTCGTCCGGGCGGGCATCGGAGACGCGATCTCCAACATCAACGCGATCGCCGACTGGGAGCTGGCCAACCGGGTCAACGGAGAGAAGATCGACGGGCTGGCCGCCGCCATGGCGCGCCAGGCGGGCGAGGCCGTGCTCCGGCACCCCGGCGGTGTCGGCGACAACGGCTTCCTCCAGGTGCTCGCGGAGGCGCTCGTCCTCACCGGCGTCGCGATGTCGATCTCGGGCGACTCCCGCCCGGCCTCCGGCTCCTGCCACGAGATCAACCACGCCTTCGACCTCCTCTTCCCCCAGCGCGCCGCGAGCCACGGCGAGCAGTGCGGCCTGGGCGCGGCCTTCGCGATGTACATGCGCGGGGCGCACGAGGAAGCGGCGTTCATGGCCGAGGTGCTGCACCGGCACGGACTGCCGGTACTGCCCGAGGAGATCGGCTTCACCGTGGACGAGTTCGTGCAGGTCGTGGAGTTCGCTCCGCGGACCCGGCCCGGCCGCTACACGATCCTCGAGCACCTCGACCTGAAACCCAACCAGATCAAGGACATCTACTCCGACTATGCCAAGGCCATCAGTAGCTGAACTCCGCCCCGTCGTTCACCCCCCTGGGGTGAAGGACCGGCGCAGCGGTGAGCACTGGGCGGGACGCCTGTACATGCGAGAGATCTCGCTGCGCTGCGACCGCTACCTGGTGAACACCAGGATCACGCCCAACCAGCTCACGTACCTGATGACCCTGTGCGGCGTGCTCGCGGCCCCGGCACTGCTGGTGCCGGGGATCGCGGGCGCCGTGCTCGGCGTGGTGATGGTCCAGCTGTATCTGCTGCTCGACTGTGTCGACGGCGAGGTCGCGCGCTGGAAGAAGCAGTACTCCCTCGGCGGGGTCTACCTCGACCGCGTCGGCGCCTACCTGACCGACGCGGCCGTCCTCGTCGGCCTCGGTCTGCGCGCCGCCGACCTGTGGGGCACGGGCAGCGTCGACTGGCTGTGGGCCTTCCTCGGCACACTGGCCGCCCTCGGCGCGATCCTGATCAAGGCCGAGACCGATCTCGTCGGCGTCGCCCGCCATCAGGGCGGCCTGCCACCGGTCAAGGAGTCCGCCTCCGAGCCCCGCTCCTCGGGCGTGGCGCTGGCCCGCAGGGCCGCCGCGGCCCTCAAGTTCCACCGGCTGGTCCTCGGTATCGAGGCCTCCCTGCTGATCCTCGTCCTCGCGATCGCGGACCAGATCAGGGGAGACCTGTTCTTCACCCGGCTCGGCACCGCCGTGCTCGCCGGCATCGCGATCCTGCAGACGGTGCTGCACCTCGTGTCCATCCTCGCTTCGAGCAGGCTCAAGTGAGTACGGCGACGAAGGTCGGCGCGGTGATCATCACCATGGGCAACCGTCCCGACGAACTCCGGGCCCTTCTCGACTCCGTCGCCAAGCAGGACGGCGACCGCGTCGAGGTGGTGGTCGTCGGCAACGGCTCACCCGTCCCGGACGTCCCCGCGGGCGTCCGCACGGTCGAGCTGCCCGAGAACCTCGGCATCCCCGGCGGGCGCAACGTCGGTATCGAGGCCTTCGGCCCCGGCGGCACCGACGTGGACGTTCTCCTCTTCCTGGACGACGACGGACTGCTGGCCCGCCACGACACGGCCGAGCTGTGCCGCCGGGCCTTCGCCGACGACCCGGACCTCGGCATCATCAGCTTCCGCATCGCCGACCCCGAGACCGGCGAGACCCAGCGCCGCCATGTCCCGAGGCTGCGCGCCGCCGACCCGATGCGCTCCTCGCGCGTCACCACGTTCCTCGGCGGCGCCAACGCGGTCCGCACGAAGGTCCTCGCCGAGGTCGGCGGGCTCCCGGACGCCTTCTTCTACGCCCATGAGGAGACCGATCTGGCCTGGCGGGCCCTCGACGCCGGCTGGATGATCGACTACCGGTCCGACATGGTGCTGTACCACCCGACGACCGCCCCCTCGCGGCACGCGGTGTACCACCGCATGGTGGCCCGCAACCGCGTCTGGCTCGCACGCCGCAACCTGCCCGCGCCGCTCGTCCCGGTCTACCTCGGTGTCTGGATGCTCCTGACACTTCTGCGCCGCCCCTCGCGAGCGGCCCTGCGTGCCTGGTTCGGCGGATTCAGGGAAGGCTGGACCAGTCCGTGCGGACCCCGCAGTCCCATGAAGTGGCGTACGGTGTGGCGGCTGACTCGACTGGGCCGACCTCCCGTCATCTGACAAGCTCGATTCTGAGAGCATTCGGGCCGTACCCGGTCCCCGGCTCATGCCCAAGCCCGACCCGGCTGTGTGCATCTTGAAGACGAAAGTTTCCACTTGTGAGTGAGACAACGCATGACGGCGGAGTCGCGGTGAGCGACCGACCGTCGCCCGATGACGGGCTTTCCGCGGCCGAGATGGCCGCCAAGTACGGGCTCGCGGTCAGCGGTGCCCGGCCCGGGCTCGTCGAGTACGTTCGTCAGCTCTGGGGCCGGCGGCACTTCATCCTCGCCTTCTCGCAGGCGAAGCTCACCGCCCAGTACAGCCAGGCCAAACTGGGCCAGCTGTGGCAGGTGGCGACGCCGCTGCTGAACGCGTTCGTCTATTACCTGATCTTCGGCCTGATCCTGAAGGCCAACCGCGGTATGTCGAACGACGTGTACATCCCGTTCCTGGTGACCGGCGTCTTCGTCTTCACCTTCACGCAGAGCTCGATCATGGCGGGCGTCCGGGCGATCTCGGGCAACCTCGGACTGGTGCGCGCGCTGCACTTCCCGCGCGCCTCGCTGCCGATCTCGTTCGCCCTCCAGCAGCTCCAGCAGCTGCTCTTCTCGATGATCGTGCTGTTCATCGTGGTGATCGCCTTCGGCAGCTACCCGGGCCTGTCCTGGCTGCTGATCCTCCCGGTGCTGTTCCTGCAGTTCCTCTTCAACACCGGCCTCGCGCTGATGGTGGCGAGGATGGGCGCCAAGACACCGGACCTCGCGCAGCTGATGCCGTTCATCCTGCGCACGTGGATGTACGCCTCCGGCGTCATGTTCTCCATCAGCACCATGCTCGCCGGCCGCCCCGAATGGATCGCCCGCGCGCTCCAGGCGAACCCGGCCGCCGTCTACATGGACCTGATGCGCTTCGCGCTCATCGACGGCTACGGCTCGTCCAACCTGCCGCCGCACGTGTGGGGCATCGCCGTCTTCTGGGCCGTGGTCGCGGCCGTCGGCGGGTTCGTGTACTTCTGGAAGGCTGAAGAGAGGTACGGCCGTGGCTGAGACCGAGAAGAGGTCGCACATCCCGACCGTCATCGCGGACGAACTGCACATCGTCTACCGCGTGAACGGCGCCAAGACCGGCAAGGGCAGCGCCACCGCCGCCCTCAGCCGCATCCTCAAGCGCGGCGAGGAGCGCGGAGTGCGCAAGGTGCACGCCGTCAAGGGCGTCTCCTTCACCGCGTACCGGGGCGAGGCCATCGGCCTCATCGGTTCGAACGGCTCCGGCAAGTCCACCCTCCTGCGAGCCATCGCCGGCCTGCTCCCCGCGGAGAAGGGCAAGGTCTTCACCGACGGCCAGCCCTCGCTGCTCGGCGTGAACGCCGCCCTGATGAACGACCTGACCGGCGAGCGGAACGTCATATTGGGCGGGCTCGCGATGGGCATGTCCCGCGAGCAGATCAGGGAGCGCTACGAGGGCATCGTCGAGTTCTCCGGGATCAACGACAAGGGCGACTTCATCACCCTGCCGATGCGGACCTACTCCTCCGGAATGGCGGCCCGGCTCCGGTTCTCCATCGCGGCGGCCAAGGACCACGACGTCCTGATGATCGACGAGGCCCTCGCGACCGGCGACCGCTCCTTCCAGAAGCGGTCCGAGGCCCGCATCCGCGAGCTGCGCAAGAGCGCGGGCACGGTGTTTCTGGTCAGTCACAACAACAAGTCGATCCGCGACACCTGCGACCGGGTCCTGTGGCTGGAGCGCGGCGAGCTGCGCATGGACGGAGCGACCGATGAGGTCCTCAAGGAGTACGAGAAGTTCACGGGCAAGTAGCCCGTTTCGCCCAGGGCCCCGCCGGAACTCTCCGGCGGGGCCCTGCGTCTGCAAAGGAAACGCCAACTCCCGTCGGCCTTAGGAATCTTGACGCCAATCGGTGTGTTGTTGTGATGTGCAGGACACCCCGACGGACTGTGCCGCGTTGTACAACGTAAGCTGTACCGGTGCTGAATCGCGGCAAGTAGGGCGATAATACGCGACACCCGGCACCGTCGCGCTGTGCGGATCTCCGGGCGGCGTGTCCGAAATGGGCAGTGTTGGGTCGGCAGTGTAGAACGGGAGATGTGACGGCAATGGCTACGGTGACTCTCCAGCTCCGCGATGCGTGTGCCGTCCTCGCGCCGGGCGGCGAGCGGTGACCGAAGCCGGGACGGTCCGCACCGGTGATCCGGTGCGCGGCACCCTCGACAAAGCCGCGGACGAGAACTTCCCCGTCGCCCCGTTCTTCCTGCCCAGGGCCTGGCGCGACGATCTGATGGCCGTGTACGGCTTCGCCCGCCTCGTCGACGACATCGGTGACGGCGACCTCGCCCCCGGCGGGGCGGACGCCCGCCTCCTCGGCGTACCGGCCGCCCGGGCGGAGGACCGCATGGCCCTCCTGGACGCCCTCGAAGCCGATCTTCACCGTGTGTTCGACTCGGCCCCGCGCCACCCCCTGCTGAGCCGGCTCCAGCCCACCGTCCGCCGCGCGGGCCTCACCCCCGAGCCCTTCCTCGCCCTGATCGCGGCCAACCGCCAGGACCAGCTGGTCCAGCGGTACGAGACCTATGACGATCTGCTCGCCTACTGCGAACTCTCCGCGAACCCCGTCGGCCGCCTGGTCCTCTCGGTCACCGGAACGTCCACGCCCGAGCGGGTCCGCCACTCCGACGCGGTGTGCACGGCGCTGCAGATCGTCGAACACCTTCAGGACGTCGCCGAGGACCTCGGCCGCGACCGCGTCTACCTGCCCGCCGAGGACATGAAACGTTTTCATGTCGTCGAAGCGGACCTTGCCGTCCTCACAGCAGGCGCATCGGTGCGAGCACTGGTTGCATACGAAGCAGAACGCGCCTTGAACCTCCTGAATGAAGGCACCCCCCTCGTGGGTAGCGTCCACGGCAGGCTGAAACTGCTGCTCGCGGGGTTCGTTGCGGGGGGAAGGGCGGCAATCCGTGCGATTGCCGCCGCCGAATACGACGTACTTCCCGGCCCGCCCAAGCCCGGCAAGCTCCAGTTGCTGCGCGAGGTGGGAGTGACTCTGCGAGGAGAGGGGTGATCCGGACCGTGGAGTCGGAACAGCACGTGTCCGCACCGGTACTCGCCGCGTACAGCTACTGCGAGGCAGTGACCGGTCAGCAGGCCCGTAATTTCGCGTACGGCATCAGGCTTCTGCCGACGCCCAAGCGCCGTGCGATGTCGGCGCTCTACGCGTTCTCGCGACGCGTCGACGACATCGGCGACGGCACGCTGGCGCCGGACGTGAAGGCCGTGCGCCTCGAGGAGACCCGGGCCGTGCTCGCCCGCGTCCGCGCGGGCACCGTCGACGAGGACGACACCGACCCGGTCGCCGTCGCCCTCAGTCACACCGCCGAGTACTTCCCGGTACCCCTCGCGGGCCTGGACGAACTCATCGACGGCGTGCTGATGGACGTACGCGGCGAGGCGTACGAGACCTGGGACGACCTGAAGGTCTACTGCCGGTGCGTGGCCGGGGCGATCGGGCGGCTCTCGCTCGGGGTCTTCGGCACCGAACCGGGGGCGCGTGGCGCCGAGCGCGCGCCGGAGTACGCCGACACGCTCGGGCTCGCGCTCCAGCTCACCAACATCCTGCGGGACGTCCGCGAGGACGCCGAGGGCGGGCGCACCTATCTGCCCGCCGACGACCTGGCCAAGTTCGGCTGCTCGGCCGGGTTCGACGGGCCGACTCCGCCGCCGGGCTCCGACTTCGCGGGGCTCGTGCACTTCGAAGTACGCCGGGCCCGCGCCCTCTTCGCCGAGGGCTACCGGCTGCTGCCCATGCTGGACCGGCGCAGCGGGGCGTGCGTCGCGGCCATGGCGGGCATCTACCGGCGTCTCCTCGACCGCATCGAGCGCGAGCCGGAGGCCGTGCTGCGCGGCCGGGTCTCGCTGCCGGGCCGTGAGAAGGCGTACGTCGCCGTGCGCGGCCTCTCCGGTCTGGACGCCCGGCACGCCTCCCGCCGTACCGTCCGGAGGCGCGTCTGATGGACAATATGGGCCAAGGTGACTCCACCGGAGAAAAGCGGCACGCAACCCTCCGGAGCCGGGCGGCGTCCCTGACTGCAACGGCCTGCCGTGCATCGTTCAATCAACACGGCGGGGCCGCAGGGGAGGGTGCACGATGAGCGAGGTCGAGTCCACGGACGACTCCGGCCGGGCCACCGCCGTGGTGATCGGCGGCGGGCTCGCCGGGATCACCGCCGCGCTCGCGCTGGCCGACGCCGGGCTGCGGGTGACGCTGCTCGAAGGCCGGCCGCGCCTCGGCGGTCTCGCGTTCTCCTTCCAGCGCGGCGCGCTCACCGTGGACAACGGACAGCACGTCTATCTGCGCTGCTGCACCGCCTACCGCTGGTTCCTCGACCGCGTCGACGGAACCTCGCTCGCACCCCTGCAGGATCGTCTCGACGTGCCCGTTCTCGACGCGGAGGCGGCTCCCGGACGACGGCTCGGCAGAATCGGCCGCAGCGCTCTGCCCGTGCCGCTGCATCTGGCGCGCAGCCTCGCGACGTATCAACATCTGTCGCTCGCCGAGCGTGCCAACGTCGGCCGTGCCGCGCTCGCGCTCAAGGGCCTGGATCTCACCGATCCGGCACTCGACGCGCAGAACTTCGGCGACTGGCTCGCCGGGCACGGTCAGTCGGAACGTGCCGTCGAAGCACTGTGGGACCTCGTGGGGGTCGCCACCCTCAACGCGGTGGCCCAGGACTCCTCGCTCGGGCTCGCCGCGATGGTGTTCAAGACGGGTCTGCTGTCCGACCCGGGCGCGGCCGACATCGGCTGGGCGCGCGTCCCGCTGGGCGAACTGCACGACACCCTCGCCCGCAAGGCGCTCGACTCCGCGGGCGTGCGTACCGAGATCCGTACACGCGTCACCTCCATCTCCTCCTACGAAAACGGACGTTGGAGCGTTCAGGTTCCCGGCGAGCGCATCGAGGCCGACACCGTCGTGCTGGCCGTACCCCAGCGCGAGGCCCACGATCTGCTGCCGGAGGGTGCGCTCGACGCCCCCGAGCGGCTTCTGGAGATCGGCACCGCGCCGATCCTCAACATCCACGTCGTCTACGACCGGAAGGTCCTCACCGCGCCGTTCTTCGCCGCGCTCGGCTCCCCGGTGCAGTGGGTCTTCGACCGCACCGAGGCGTCCGGACTCCGGGAGGGCCAGTACCTGGCCCTGTCGCAGTCGGCGGCGCAGGACGAGATCGACAAGCCCGTCTCCGCGCTGCGGGAGCGGTATCTGCCGGAGCTGGAGCGGCTGCTGCCCGGTGCGCGCGGCGCCGAGGTGAAGGACTTCTTCGTGACCAGGGAGCGCACCGCGACGTTCGCTCCCGCCCCGGGCGTCGGGCGGCTGCGGCCCGGTGCCCGCACCAAGGCCCCCGGCCTGTACCTGGCCGGAGCGTGGACCGCCACAGGGTGGCCCGCGACCATGGAGAGTGCGGTTCGCAGTGGCGTCGTCGCGGCGGGCGCCGCGCTGGACGCCCTGGGCCGGCCCCGCGACCACCTTCTCGGAGTCTTCGAGGAGGCGGCATGACGCTCGACCGGAGCATCGCGGGCCCCCGCACCCCCGGTACCGCAACAAGAGGAGAGATTGTGCCCACTGTGCCCCCGGCCGAAGCGGCTGCCGACGCGGTGGACGTGACCGCGCTCCTGGAGCGCGGCCGGACCCTGGCCACACCGGTGCTGAAGGCGGCCGTCGACCGTCTGGCGGCGCCCATGGACACCGTCGCCGCCTACCACTTCGGCTGGATCGACGCCGAGGGCAACCCCGCGGACGGCGACGGCGGCAAGGCGGTGCGCCCCGCGCTCGCCGTGCTCTCCGCGCAGGCCGCCGGTGCCGAGCCCGAGGTGGGCGTCCCCGGCGCGGTCGCGGTCGAGCTGGTGCACAACTTCTCGCTCCTGCACGACGACCTGATGGACGGCGACGAGCAGCGCCGCCACCGCGACACCGTGTGGAAGGTGCACGGCCCCGCCCAGGCCATCCTGGTCGGCGACGCCCTGTTCGCGCTGGCCAACGAGGTCCTCCTGGAGCTCGGCACCGTCGAGGCCGGCCGCGCCACCCGGCGTCTGACCACCGCCACCCGGGCCCTGATCGACGGCCAGGCCCAGGACATCTCCTACGAGCACCGCGACCGCGTCAGCGTCGAGGAGTGCCTGGAGATGGAGGGCAACAAGACCGGCGCCCTGCTCGCCTGCGCCTGCTCGATCGGCGCGGTCCTCGGCGGCGCCGACGACCTCACCGCCGACACGCTGGAACGGTACGGCTACCACCTCGGCCTCGCCTTCCAGGCCGTCGACGACCTTCTCGGCATCTGGGGCGACCCGGAGGCCACCGGAAAGCAGACCTGGAGCGATCTGCGCCAGCGCAAGAAGTCCCTGCCGGTCGTGGCCGCGCTCGCCGCGGGCGGTCCCGCCTCGGAGCGGCTCGGTGACCTGCTCGCCGAGGACGCCAAGGCCAGCGACTTCGAGAACTTCTCCGAGGAGGAGTTCGCCGCGCGCGCCGCGCTCATCGAGGAGGCGGGCGGCCGCGAGTGGACCGCCCAGGAGGCGCGCCGCCAGCACGCGATCGCCATCGAGGCGCTGGACGCCGTTCCGATGCCCGAACACGTACGGGCCCAGCTCGTGGCGCTCGCCGACTTCGTCGTCGTACGAAAGAGATGATCGTTATCGGTCGAATAAACCTCGCGTAGTCGCCGGCCGGTGCCTTTCCCAAGCTTCGAACCTCGTTCGAGCGGGGGGATATCCATCCGAACGAACGCACCGGCCGACGGCGGACCCACAGCAGAGACGTACCACTGCACGAAGGGGAAGCCATGACAGCGACGACCGACGGAAGCACCGGGGCTCTGCCTCCCCGCGCTGCCTCGGCCAGCGAAACCCAGCACGAGACGACGCCCGAGGCGGCCGGGACAGTCGAGACCCGAGACGCCGCCACGCGCGCCATCGAGCGTGCCACGGACTTCCTGCTCGCGCGGCAGGACGCCCAGGGCTGGTGGAAGGGCGACCTCGAGACGAACGTCACCATGGACGCCGAGGACCTGCTTCTCCGTCAGTTCCTGGGAATCCGCGACGAGCCGACCACCCGCGGCGCCGCGCTGTTCATCCGCGGCGAGCAGCGCGAGGACGGCACCTGGGCCTCGTTCTACGGAGGTCCGGGCGAGATCTCCACCACGATCGAGGCGTACGTCGCCCTGCGGCTGGCCGGGGACGCCCCGGACGAGCCGCACATGGCGAAGGCGTCCGCGTGGATCCGCGAGCGCGGCGGCCTCGCCGCGGCCCGTGTCTTCACCCGGATCTGGCTCGCCCTCTTCGGCTGGTGGAAGTGGGACGACCTGCCCGAACTGCCGCCGGAGCTCATCTACTTCCCCAAGTGGATGCCGCTGAACATCTACGACTTCGGCTGCTGGGCGCGGCAGACGATCGTGCCGCTCACCATCGTCTCGGCGAAGCGTCCGGTGCGGCCCGCGCCGTTCCCGCTCGACGAGCTGCACACCGATCCACGCCATCCCAACCCGGCCAAGCGCCTTGCCCGGGTGGCCAGTTGGGACGGTGCCTTCCAGCGCCTGGACAAGGCGCTGCACCAGTACCGCAAGGTCGCGCCGCGCGCTCTGCGCAGGGCGGCGATGAACACGGCGGCCCGCTGGATCATCGAGCGCCAGGAGAACGACGGTTGCTGGGGAGGCATCCAGCCGCCCGCCGTCTACTCGGTCATCGCCCTCCATCTGCTGGGTTACGACCTCGAACACCCGGTGATGCGCGAGGGGCTGGCCTCACTGGACCGTTTCGCCGTGTGGCGCGAGGACGGTGCCCGGATGATCGAGGCGTGCCAGTCGCCGGTGTGGGACACCTGCCTGGCGACCATCGCGCTGGCCGACGCCGGGGTGCCGGCCGACCATCCGCAGCTCGTCAAGGCCGCGGACTGGATGCTCGGGGAGGAGATCGTCCGGCCCGGCGACTGGTCGGTCAAGCGGCCCCAACTGCCGCCCGGCGGGTGGGCGTTCGAGTTCCACAACGACAACTACCCCGACATCGACGACACCGCGGAGGTCGTCCTCGCGCTGCGCCGCGTCCGGCACCACGACCCGGACCGCGTCGAGAACGCCATCGGACGCGGGGTCCGCTGGAATCTCGGCATGCAGTCCAAGGACGGCGGATGGGGCGCGTTCGACGTCGACAACACCAGCGCCTTTCCCAACCGGCTGCCGTTCTGCGACTTCGGGGAGGTGATCGATCCGCCGTCCGCGGATGTCACCGCGCACGTGGTGGAGATGCTGGCGGTGGAGGGGCTCGCGCACGACCCGCGCACCCGCCGGGGCATCGCATGGCTGCTCGCCAACCAGGAGCCGAACGGGTCCTGGTTCGGGCGCTGGGGTGTCAACTACGTGTACGGCACGGGGTCGGTGGTCCCGGCTCTCGTGGCGGCCGGGCTGCCCGGCTCGCACCCGGCGATCCGCCGGGCCGTGGCCTGGCTGGAGGCCGTGCAGAACGACGACGGCGGCTGGGGCGAGGACATGCGCTCCTACGACGACGTCGGGTGGAGCGGGCGCGGCGCCTCGACCGCCTCCCAGACCGGCTGGGCGCTGCTCGCCCTGCTGGCCGCGGGGGAGGGCGACTCCAAGGCGGTGGAGCGCGGGGTCGTCTGGCTGGCGGAGACCCAGCTGTCCGACGGCTCCTGGGACGAGCCGTACTTCACGGGGACCGGCTTCCCGTGGGACTTCTCGATCAACTATCACCTCTACCGGCAGGTCTTCCCGCTCACCGCGCTCGGTCGCTACGTCCACGGAGAGCCCTTCTCCGCGGCCGAGGGGGGCTGATGGACAGGCCGCCCGCACCGGCCCCGCTGCTGATCGCCTGCGCGCTCGGCATCGAGCACCTCGCCCTGCGCATCGGCGACCGGAGCGGCGCCGGCGGGCCGGTCACCGTGCTGCGTACGGGCATGGGGCCCAAGGCCGCCGACCGGTCGGTCACCCGGGTGCTCGCCGACCCGGCGCTGACCGCGGCTGCCGTGCTGGCCACCGGCTTCTGCGCGGGGCTCGCCCCGGGCATGCACCCCGGTGACCTGGTCGTCGCCGAGGAGACCCGGGACCCGAGCGGCACCACGCCGTGCGTGGGCACCGATCTCCTGGTCAAGGAACTCGTGCGCGCCGTTCCCGGCCGCACCGTCCACACGGGGCCGCTCACCGGCTCCGATCACGTCGTCCGCGGTCACGAGCGTTCCGATCTGCTCGCGACCGGCGCCATCGCCGTCGACATGGAGTCCGCGGCCACCCTGCTCGGCGCGGTCCGCACGGGGCCGCGTCCCGTTGCGGCCGTACGGGTGGTCGTGGATGCTCCAGAACATGAACTCGTCCGTATTGGCACAGTGCGCGGTGGAATATCGGCTTTCCGCGTTCTTCGTGCCGTGCTTCCCGCTTTCTTTGAATGGCACCGTTCTTTGTTGCTCCCTCGGAGGTGAGCCGTATGGCCATGCCGCTTCGGCAGTCCATGAAGGTCGCTGCGTACCTGTTTGAACAGAAGCTCAGGAAGCGGGACAAGTTCGCCCTGCTCGTCGAGTTGGAACCGCTCTTCGCGTGCAACCTCGCGTGCGAGGGCTGCGGCAAGATCCAGCATCCCGCGGGTGTGCTCAAGCAGCGCATGCCCGTGGCCCAGGCCGTGGGAGCAGTCCTCGAATCCGGTGCGCCGATGGTGTCCATCGCCGGTGGCGAGCCGCTGATGCACCCTCAGATCGATGAGATCGTCCGGCAGTTGGTGGCCAAGAAGAAGTTCGTCTTCCTCTGCACCAACGCGATGCTGCTGCGCAAGAAGATGGACAAGTTCAAGCCCTCGCCGTACTTCGCCTGGGCCGTGCACATCGACGGGCTGCGTGAGCGGCACGACGAGTCCGTCGCGAAGGAAGGGGTCTTCGACGAGGCGGTCGCGGCCATCAAGGAGGCCAAGCGCCGCGGCTTCCGGGTCACCACCAACTCGACCTTCTTCAACACCGACACCCCGCAGACCATCATCGAGGTGCTCAACTACCTCAATGACGACCTGAAGGTCGACGAGATGATGCTCTCGCCCGCCTACGCCTACGAGAAGGCCCCCGACCAGGAGCACTTCCTCGGCGTCCAGCAGACCCGGGAGCTGTTCAAGAAGGCCTTCGCGGGCGGCAACCGGCGCCGCTGGCGGCTCAACCAGAGCCCGCTCTTCCTGGACTTCCTGGAGGGCAAGGTCGACTTCCCGTGCACCGCGTGGGCGATCCCGAGCTACTCGCTCTTCGGCTGGCAGAAGCCCTGCTATCTGATGAGCGACGGGTACGTGCAGACGTACAAGCAGCTCCTGGAGGAGACCGACTGGGACTCCTACGGCCGAGGCAAGGACGACCGGTGTGCCAACTGCATGGCGCACTGCGGCTACGAGCCGACCGCGGTCCTCGCTACCATGGGCTCCCTCAAGGAGTCGATCCGGGCCGCCCGCGAGACCTTCACGGAAAGCCGCGGGTGACGTCGTGACCGCCGTTTCCCTGGGCCTCCCCGAAGTGCCGGTCCGCCCGATCGCGGAGCGCCGTGTCTCGCGGCGGATCCAGGTCGGACCGGTGGCGGTCGGGGGCGGGGCGCCCGTGTCGGTGCAGTCGATGACCACGACCCGTACGTCGGACGTCGGCGCCACCCTGCAGCAGATCGCGGAACTGACCGCGTCCGGCTGTCAGATCGTCCGCGTCGCCTGCCCCACGCAGGACGACGCGGACGCCCTCGCGACCATCGCCCGCAAGTCGCAGATCCCGGTGATCGCGGACATCCACTTCCAGCCGAAGTACGTGTTCGCGGCGATCGAGGCGGGCTGCGCGGCGGTGCGGGTGAACCCCGGGAACATCAAGCAGTTCGACGACAAGGTGAAGGAGATCGCGCGGGCCGCGAAGGACGCCGGGATCCCGATCCGTATCGGGGTGAACGCCGGCTCGCTCGACCGGCGGCTGCTCGAGAAGTACGGGAAGGCGACGCCCGAGGCGCTCGTGGAGTCGGCGCTGTGGGAGGCGTCGCTCTTCGAGGAGCACGGGTTCCGGGACATCAAGATCTCGGTCAAGCACAACGACCCGGTGATCATGGTCAACGCCTACCGGCAGCTGGCCGCCCAGTGCGACTATCCGCTGCACCTCGGCGTGACCGAGGCCGGGCCGGCGTTCCAGGGGACCATCAAGTCGGCCGTGGCGTTCGGGGCGCTGCTCTCCGAGGGCATCGGCGACACCATCAGGGTCTCCCTGAGCGCGCCGCCCGCCGAGGAGTGCAAGGTCGGCATCCAGATCCTGGAGTCGCTGGGGCTGCGGCAGCGGCGCCTGGAGATCGTCTCCTGCCCGTCCTGCGGGCGTGCCCAGGTCGACGTGTACAGGCTGGCCGACGAGGTCACGGCCGGTCTGGAGGGAATGGAGGTCCCGTTGCGCGTCGCGGTCATGGGCTGCGTCGTCAACGGTCCCGGCGAGGCGCGGGAGGCGGATCTGGGGGTCGCCTCCGGCAACGGCAAGGGGCAGATCTTCGTCAAGGGCGAGGTCATCAAGACCGTCCCCGAGTCGAAGATCGTCGAGACCCTCATCGACGAGGCGATGAAGATCGCCGAGCAGATGGAGAAGGACGGCGTCGTGTCCGGAGAACCGGCCGTCACCGTGAGCTGATCAGCACGGACCGAGAGGGGGCCCGACGTGACGATTCTGGAGAACATCCGGGGACCACGCGACCTGAAGGCGCTGTCCGAGGCGGAACTCGGTGAACTGGCCGAAGAGGTGAGGGAGTTCCTGGTGCACGCCGTCGCCAGGACCGGCGGTCACCTCGGACCCAACCTGGGAGTGGTGGAGCTGTCCATCGCCCTCCACCGGGTCTTCGAGTCGCCCGTGGACCGCATCCTGTGGGACACCGGCCATCAGAGCTACGTACACAAAATGCTGACAGGACGTCAGGACTTCTCCAAGCTGCGCAGCAAGGGCGGCCTGTCCGGCTATCCCTCGCGCGAGGAGTCCGAGCACGACGTCATCGAGAACAGCCACGCCTCCACGGCGCTCGGCTGGGCGGACGGGCTCGCCAAGGCCCGCCAGGTGCAGGGCGAGAAGGGCCACGTCGTCGCGGTCATCGGCGACGGCGCGCTCACCGGCGGCATGGCCTGGGAGGCGCTGAACAACATCGCCGCCGCCAAGGACCGGCCTCTGATCATCGTCGTCAACGACAACGAACGCTCGTACGCGCCGACCATCGGCGGCCTCGCGAACCACCTCGCGACCCTGCGGACCACCGACAGCTACGAGCAGATCCTCGCCTGGGGCAAGGACGTCCTGCTGCGCACCCCCGTCGTCGGCCACACGATCTACGAGTCCCTGCACGGCGCGAAGAAGGGCTTCAAGGACGCCTTCGCGCCGCAGGGCATGTTCGAGGACCTCGGGCTCAAATACGTCGGACCGATCGACGGCCACGACCTCGGCGCCGTGGAGTCCGCCCTGCGCCGGGCGAAACGCTTCCACGGGCCCGTGCTCATCCACTGCCTGACGGAGAAGGGCCGTGGCTACGAGCCCGCGCTCGCCCACGAGGAGGACCACTTCCACACGGTCGGGGTGATGGACCCGCTCACCTGCGAGCCTCTCGCACCGTCCAACGGCCCCTCCTGGACCTCCGTGTTCGGCGAGGAGATCGTCCGGATCGGCGAGGAGCGCGCGGACGTCGTGGCGATCACGGCGGCCATGCTGCATCCTGTGGGGCTCGGGAAGTTCGCCGAGAGGTTCCCCGACCGGGTGTGGGACGTCGGCATCGCCGAGCAGCACGCCACGGTCTCCGCGGCCGGACTCGCGACCGGCGGTCTCCACCCCGTCGTCGCCGTCTACGCGACCTTCCTCAACCGGGCCTTCGACCAGCTCCTCATGGATGTCGCCCTGCACCGCTGCGGCGTGACCTTCGTCCTCGACCGGGCCGGGATCACCGGTGTCGACGGCGCCTCGCACAACGGCATGTGGGACATGTCGATCCTCCAGGTCGTGCCCGGCCTCAGGATCGCCGCGCCGCGCGACGCCGACCAGCTGAGGGCCCAGCTGCGGGAGGCGGTCGCCGTCGACGACGCGCCGACGATGATCCGCTTCCCGAAGGAGTCGGTCGGCCCCGCGATCCCCGCGGTGGACCACGTGGGCGGGCTCGACGTCCTGCACCGGGGCGAGCGCCCCGAGGTGCTGCTCGTCGCCGTGGGGGTGATGGCCCCGGTCTGCCTCCAGGCAGCCGACCTGCTGGAGGCCCGCGGCATCGGCTGCACCGTCGTCGACCCCCGCTGGGTCAAGCCCGTCGACCCGGCGCTGCCGCCGCTCGCCGCCGAGCACCGGCTCGTCGCCGTCGTCGAGGACAACAGCCGGGCGTCGGGCGTCGGCGCGGCCGTCGCGCTGGCCCTCGGGGACGCCGAAGTCGACGTGCCCGTCAGGCGGTTCGGCATCCCGGAGCAGTTCCTCGCGCACGCCAAGCGCGCCGAGGTGCTGGCCGACATCGGGCTCACGCCCGTGGAGATCGCCGGGCGGATCAGCGCCGGCCTGGCGGTCAAGGACGAGCGGTCCAAGGCCGCCCACGAGCTGTCGAAGGCCGCCGACGTGCCGGCCGAGGATGAGTTGTCCAAGGAGAAGAAGGAATGACCGACCCTGCGGAGAAGGGGGAGTTCGACCTCGGCGCGCTCCTCGCCGAGCGTGGAGCCGAGCGCTACGAGCTGCACTCGAAGTACCTGAACCACCAGCTCCCGCGCATGCTGCACACCATCGGATTCGACAAGGTCTACGAGCGGGCCGAGGGCGCGCACTTCTGGGACGCCGACGGCAACGACTACCTCGACATGCTCGCCGGATTCGGGGTGATGGGCCTCGGCCGCCACCACCCCGTCGTCCGGCAGGCGCTGCACGACGTCCTCGACGCCTCGCTCGCCGACCTCACCCGCTTCGACTGCCAGCCGTTGCCGGGTCTGCTCGCGGAGCGACTGCTCGCCCACAGCCCGCACCTGGACCGGGTGTTCTTCGGCAACAGCGGAACGGAAGCGGTCGAGACCGCGCTGAAGTTCGCCCGGTACGCCACCGGCAGGCCGCGGATCCTGTACTGCTCGCACGCCTTCCACGGACTGACCACCGGCTCCCTGTCCGTGAACGGAGAGGACGGCTTCCGCGACGGCTTCGCACCGCTGCTGCCCGACACCGCCGTCCCGCTCGGTGATCTCGACGCCCTGGCCAGGGAGCTGAAGAAGGGCGACGTCGCCGCGCTGATCGTGGAACCGATCCAGGGCAAGGGCGTCCACGAGGCCCCGCCCGGCTACCTGCGCGCCGCCCAGGAACTGCTGCACCGGCACAAGGCCCTGCTCATCGCCGACGAGGTGCAGACCGGCCTGGGCCGGACCGGGGACTTCTACGCCTACCAGCACGAGGAGGGCGTCGAACCGGACCTGGTGTGCGTGGCCAAGGCGCTCTCCGGAGGCTATGTGCCGGTCGGCGCGACCCTCGGCAAGGACTGGATCTTCAAGAAGGTCTACTCCTCGATGGACCGGGTCCTCGTGCACTCGGCGAGCTTCGGTTCCAACGCGCAGGCCATGGCGGCGGGCCTCGCCGTGCTCTCCGTCATGGAGAACGACCAGATCGTCGCCAACGCCCGGGTCACCGGCGAGCAGCTGAGGTCCCGGCTGGCCGCGCTGATCGACCGGTACGAGCTGCTCAGCGACGTACGCGGCCGGGGCCTGATGATCGGCATCGAATTCGGCCGGCCCAAGTCGCTCAAACTGCGCAGCCGCTGGACCATGCTGCAGGCCGCGCGCAAGGGCCTGTTCGCACAGATGGTCGTCGTCCCGCTGCTCCAGCGGCACCGCATCCTCACCCAGGTCTCCGGCGACCACCTCGAAGTGATCAAGCTGATCCCGCCGCTGGTCATCGACGAGCACGATGTCGACCGGTTCGTGGAGGCCTTCACCGCGGTCATGGAGGACGCGCACAGCGGCGGCGGGCTGATGTGGGACTTCGGGAAGACGCTGGTGAAGCAGGCGGTGGCGAACCGCTGAGGCCCGCCAGGCCCGCCCTCACCGGCGGGCCGACGGAGAAGGGGCCGGACTCTTTGCCTCTGGGGCAAGAAAATTGCCTCGGAGGCAATCATCGGGCTCAATGGACCTATGAGCACCGATCCAGGGACGGTCGACGAGCCGTCCGACGAGCTGCACGCCGTGGCGCCCCGGCTCCGCGCGCTGCGCCGCGCCGGCTCCCTCACCCTGGAGGCCGCGGCCCGTGCCGCGGGACTCTCACCAGCCCATCTCTCCCGTCTGGAGACCGGGCAGCGCCAGCCCTCGCTGCCGATGCTGCTCACGCTGGCCCGCGTCTACGGTACGACGGTCTCCGAACTGCTCGGCGAGACGGTCGCCGACCGTGACGCGATCGTGCGGGCCGCCGACATGGACCCGGCCCCGGCGGGCGGCTGGACCTACTGGCAGGCCGGCGCGGCCGGCCGCGGCATGCAGGCGCTGCGCGTGCACGTCCCGTACGGCTCGCAGGGCGACATCGTGCGCGTCCACCCCGGCGAGGAGTGGCTGTATGTTCTCCAGGGGCGGCTCAGGCTGCGCCTCGGGGACGCCGCGCACGTGCTCGCGCCGGGGGACAGCGCCCACTTCGACTCGCTCACCCCGCACCGCATCGCGGCCGTCGAGCGCGACGGGGCCGAGCTCCTCTTCGTACACACCCTCTTGCAGAGCCCCGTCGCCGCGCTGTGCCTCGGCCCGGCGACCGCCCACCCCACCTCGGGAGAGACGTCATGACCGAACCCACGGAACCCCGCCGGCCCTCCATGGAGGAGAAGTTCCCGCGCGCCCTGTGGGTGCGGCTGATCATCTATGTCGCCGTCGGCCACCTCTTCGCGGCCTTCATCTACCTGCTCTTCACGCTGGGCGCGCAGAACCAGTAGCGCACCGGCCGGGCGCGCGGGACAGGCCGACGCCCGGGCCCGGCGCGGGGAACCGGCGGACGTGCCCGGGCCCGGCGCGCGGCTCAGTCCAGCAGTCGCTCGCGCAGGCGCTCCCGCAGCTCCGGCGTCATGCCCAGGCCCTGCTCCAGGTAGACGTCGACGCTGCCCCAGGTCTCCTCGATCGCCTCGAAGGCGGCCGTCAGGTACTCCGCGCGCGCGTCGAACAGGGGGCTGAGCAGCTCCATGATCTCGGGGGAGTACGCGGAGGCCGAGGAGTTGGTGCGGTGCACCCTGTAGCGGCGGTGCGCGGCGTTCGACTCCAGGTAGTCGGCCACGATCGCGTCCTGCTCGACACCGAGGGCGAGCAGGGTGATGGCGATGGACAGTCCGGCGCGGTCCTTGCCGGCCGCGCAGTGCATCAGCGCGGGCACGCTGTCCTCGGCCATCGCGCGCAGCACCTGGGAGTGCTCGGCCGTGCGCTCCTTGATGATCCTGCGGTACGAGCCGATCATGCGGTTCGCGCCCTTGCCGTCGCCGAGGATCGCGTGCAGCTGGTCCAGGTCGCCGTCGCGGACCATCTTCCAGAACTCGCTGCCGTCGGCCGGGTCGGACAGGGGCAGATTCACGTTCCGCACGCCCGGCAGCTCGACGTCCGGGCCCTCCAGCTTCTGATCCGCGGCGTTGCGGAAGTCGAAGATCGTGTGGAGCCCCAGGGAGGCGAGGAACGCGGCGTCCTCCTCCGTGGCGTGCGCGAGGTGGCCGCTGCGGAACAGGTGCCCGTAGCGCACTCGTCGGCCGTCCGCGGTGGGCAGTCCGCCCACGTCGCGGAAGTTGCGCACTCCGCCGAGCTCGGGCTCGGTCGACGGGACCTGCTGCGTCACGGGGGCTCCTCCCATTCGGCCGTCGGCGTCGCCCGGCTGGACTCGGGCGACTCGTCGGCGGTTGTCTTCGGCTCGCGCTCTCGACGATACGACATGGGTTCCTGAGGCAATGAGTTGTCCACAGCCGCAGGCTTCAGGACGAGGCACCCATGATCATGTCGACCCCGATCGGGCCTGTTCGACGCCGCCGGGGCCGATGACCGAGATCGGCGCGGATGCCCGGACCTGGCCTCGTTCCGGGGTGAGTGCCGGTCACGCGACACACGTCTCCGACCGTGCGGCGGCCACGGCGCGCGTCACCGAACGCTACGAGCCGCCGCGCCCGCACCGGGCCCGGGGATCACGCGCGGCGCCCCCGCCGCGCCGAGGGGGCGCCATGCCGGTCCGGCCGCATGGCTCCGGATGGGCGAGCTGGTTTCCGACATAAGTGCACAAGTGCTACTAAAGCCGTCAAATCGTCCTAGATGGGGCGTCGTCGCATCACGGCGTGCGGATCGGACTCCGCGAGGGGCTGGATGTGATGGATATCCACCGACGTCGCATGTGACTGTTCTGTCCGAAATAGCGCCTTCATTCCAACTGTCCCTGAAATAAGGCACCGTGGGACGAGTCGCGTGAGGAGCGTCATATTCGTGACGATGCGTTGCCGTCCCCATTTCTCAACCCGCCCGCATTCCCGGGCGGGTTGAGGGGCCGTAAAGATCGTCATTCCACAGAGGGTGACGGCAATTCCCGCATGGATCAAGAAAGGTGAGCGCACAGAAACCGCACATAGTTGTCGACGCGCTCTCATCTCGCTTACGTTCTGCCTCAATCCGGACGGACGCCCAATCCTGCCGCCGCCCGGAATCCGCACACTCACCCGTACATGGCAGGAGCGGGGGACCCACAGGTTCCGTGCCTGGTCCGGTCTCCGGAACAGGCTAGGGGTACAGCCGCGCAGCAGCGTGGCCGGGCATCTCCAGCCCGCACCCGACAGCTCACCTCGCAGGCGCCGGAGAGGAATTCGTCATGCCCGCCAAGGGTAAGCACCGCCGTCCGAAGTCCCTGCGTTTCACCCGCTCGATCGCCGTGGCCGGCACCGGTGGCGCCGCGCTCGCGCTGCCTCTGATGGGAGCCACGGGCGCCCACGCCGCGACCCCGGCCACCGCCGTCGCGCAGCACGTCGAGAAGGCCGCGACCGCCGCTCCCGCGGCCAAGAAGGTCGCCACGACGAAGACGTACGCGGTGAAGTCCGGCGACTACCTCTCGAAGATCGCCGACGATCAGAACGTCACCGGCGGCTGGAAGAAGATCTACTCCGACAACCGCTCGGCCATCGGCAGCGACCCGTCGCTGATCCACCCCGGTCTGAAGCTGTCGCTCGGCAAGAAGGCCGCCTTCGCCGGCGCCACCCACTCGTCCACCCGGACGAAGGCCCCTGCGACGAAGGCCCCTGCGGCGAAGGCCCCCGCGGCCAAGGCCGAGAAGGTGACCACGGCTACCAACGCGGCCTCCGCCAGCAGCAGTTCCGGCTACACCCTGCCCGTCGACGGCGCCACCCTCGGCACCAGCTACAAGCTGGCGGGCAGCATGTGGTCCAGCGGTTACCACACGGGCGTGGACTTCGTGGTCCCGACCGGCACCACGATCAAGTCCATCGCCGCGGGCACGGTCGTCTCCGCGGGCTGGGGCGGCGCCTACGGCAACCAGGTCGTCATCCAGCACGCCGACGGCCGGTACTCCCAGTACGCCCACATGTCGTCCCTGTCCGTCTCGGCGGGGCAGAGCGTGACCGAGGGCCAGCAGGTCGGCCTCTCCGGCGCGACCGGCAACGTCACCGGACCGCACCTGCACTTCGAGGTCCGCACCACGCCGGACTACGGCTCGGACGTCGACCCCGTCGCGTACCTGCGCGCGCACGGTGTCACCGTCGGCTGACGCCCAGCCCTGCTCCTGAAGCCAAGCCCTGCTCCTGACGGCAGGACTGTCTCCGAAGGCCGGACCCCACGATCCCCGGGGTCCGGCCTTCGGAGTTTCCCGTACAAGGCGCGTGACCGCCGCGCGGCGATTCCCATGATTTCCGCTGCCCGTGGGTGGTCGCTGCCTCAACAGCCTTGATCGGAGCCCTATTCCGGAGTTGACCAATACTTGGCCAGTGGCCTATCTCACCGCACGTCAACCCCTCCCTACGGTCGCGTAGCTCACATCCGAGGGTGAATCATTGCTCGATGTGGCAGACGATTCGAAGAGTGACAACAGATCAGTGATCGGGTCGTACGTGGCGGTGGGGGACAGCTTCACCGAGGGCGTCGGCGACCCTGGGCCCGACGGGGCCTTCGTCGGTTGGGCGGACCGGTTCGCGGTCCTTCTCGCGGACCGGCGTCCCGAGGGCGATTTCACCTATACCAATCTCGCCGTGCGCGGCAAACTGCTCGACCAGATCGTCGAGACCCAGCTCCTGCGGGCGAAGGAACTCGGCCCGGACCTGGTCTCGTTCTGCGCGGGCGGCAACGACATCATCCGGCCCGGCACCGACCCCGACGAGGTCGCGGAGCGCTTCGAGCGCGCGATCATCGACCTCACCTCCGCCGTCGGCACCGTCATGGTGACCACCGGCTTCGACACCCGTGGCGTCCCCGTGCTCAAGCATCTGCGCGGCAAGATCGCCACGTACAACGGACATGTGCGGGCCATCGCGGACCGCTACGGTTGTCCCGTCCTCGACCTCTGGTCCCTGAAGACGATCCAGGACCGCCGTGCCTGGGACGGCGACCGCCTGCACCTCTCGCCCGAGGGCCACACCCGGGTCGCGCTCCGTGCCGGACAGGTGCTCGGCCTCGAGGTGCCCGCCGACCCGGATCAGCCCTGGCCGCCCCTGCCGCCGCGCGGCACGCTCGAGATGCGGCGCGACAATATCCAGTGGGCGCGCGAGTACCTGGTGCCGTGGATCGGACGGCGGCTGCGCGGGGAGTCCTCGGGCGACCACGTGGCGGCCAAGGGTGCCCTGTCACCGGACGACATCAAGATGCGCATCGAGTCGGTGGCCTGAGCCGCGACGACCTCCGTCGCGGCGCCACAGGCGGCGAGGGTACGGGCCGACTCGGCCGGTCGGGCGCAGGCCGGGCGACGGCGCCCGGGACGGACCGGGCCGACCGGTGAGGTGACGGCGACGGAGTGGCGCGGACGGGGCAGCGGGGCTGGGCACACGAGAACGGGCACCGGCACACGGAAGTGGGGCACGGGCACGGGCGCACAGGAGTGGGGCACAGACACCGGCGCACGGAAGTGGGTCGCGGGCACCGGCGCACAGGAGTGGGGCACACACACGGGCGCACGGAAGTGGGGCACGGGCACCGGCGCACGGAACTGGGGAACCGTGCCCTGCCCTAGCGCACCGCCGCCACCAACGCCTCGCGTTCGAGGCCCAGTTCGCGGGCGAGGGCCTCGTCCGCCCACTCCTGGGTCCGCGCCCGTGACACGGCGCCGTCGTACGCCGTCATCTGGACGGCCAGGCCGTCCAGCAGCGCCGTGAGCCGGAGGGCCGCACTCGTGGGGTCCGGGCAGCGGAACTCGCCCGCGGCCACGCCCTCCGCGATGACCTCGGTGATCGCGGCCTTCCACTGCCTGTCCAGATCGCGGGTGACCTCGCGCAGCGCGGGCTCGCGCAGGGCGGCGGCCCAGCCCTCGATCCACAGGCGCCAGCCCTTTGCCTGGCCGGTCGGGGCGTACCAGCGCACGGCCGTACGGAGGCGTCGCAGGGCGGTCGTACGGCGGCCGAGCAGCTTGCGGAGATGGGCGAGGTCGTCCTCGGCCGCGTAGGTGAACGCGGCGGCGACCAGCTTCTCCTTCGTCGAGAAGTGGTACAGCACCAGCGCGTTGCTCACCCCGAGGGACGAGGCCACGTCGGCGATCCGTACCGCCGCCACGCCCCGCGCCTCGATCTGTTCGACGGCGGCCCGCAACAACTCCTCACGCCGCTCCGCCACGCTCAACCGCACTCTCGCCACGCGGCAACCCTACACAGAGCCCCCTCGGGAGAGACCCCGAGGGAGTTGACGCCTTCCTCGGCTCCCTCGGCGGTCCGGCCCGTTCGGGCGGCTGCGGCCGGCCTCAGGACGGCTCCGTGCGCCCGACACGTCCGTACGCGGACGTCTGAAGGCCTGGGGCCGTCCTTCACGCCGCACCGTGAGCACACCCCTGGCCGGTGGGTTCGGAGCGGCCGATCCGGCGGAGGGCAGGCCCGTACCGGGCGGCCTCCCGTATCGGGCGGCCTCGTACTCCAGCGTCGACCCGAACGCGGACCATCCGGCGTCGTGGACGGACTTGGGCAGGCGCGTACGGGCGAGCCAGTCGACCGCCAGGTCCTCGACGGCACCCCGACGACGGGACGCGGGGCGGGTGTTCAGGGGCTACGCGGCCGTGGCTACGCGGCCGTCATCCGTACCACCCGAACCGCTCCGCGATGACCGGCAGCCGGTCGGTGACGATGGCGTGGGCGGCGGCCCGCGGCGTCGTGCCGTCGGCCTCGGCGCGGGCGAGCGTCTGGTCGATCAGGGCGCGCATCGAGCGCCGGGTGTGGGCGAACGCCTCGTCCGCGTCGGCGCCGATGTCGCCGAACAGCGTCCACCACCACCAGGCGTTCGTGCCGGAGTTGACCACCACGTCCGGCAGGACGGTGACCCCGCGCGCGGCGAGCAGGGTCTCCGCGTCCGCCAGGACGGGCATGTTGGCCGCCTCCACGATCCAACGGGCCCTGATCGCCTGCTGGTTCGTCGTGTCGATCGCGTACGACACGGCGGCGGGCACCAGAACCTCGGCATCGGCGGACAGCCAGGCGTCACCGGGGAGTTCACGGTCGGCGGCGCGCAGCACCCCGCGGTCGACCGTCCCGTACGCGTCCCGCCCGGCGAGCAGCGCCTCGACGTCGAGGCCGTCCGGGTTCGCGATCGTTCCCTTGACGTCGGCGACGGCCACGATGCTGAGCCCCGCACGGGACAGGAAGCGCGCCGTGGCCCCGCCCATGGTGCCGAGGCCCTGCACGGCGACGCGTGTACCGGCGTACTCCACCCCGGCCCGGTCCAGGGCCGCGAGGACCGACTCGGCGACGCCGCAGCCGCCGACCAGTTCGTCGAGGCCGATGCCGTCCACCTCGACCGCGAAGGCGTCCGCGAGCCGTCCGCGGGCCGCCGTCTCGTCGTCGAGCAGCGGGTACACGGCCTGGATGGACGAGACGAGCCCGGCCTCCTCGGCCGCCCGGTCGACCAGGTCCTGGGTGAGCCCGAGGTCCTCGCCGGTGGTCCAGAAAGCCTCGATGTACGGGCGCATGGCGCGCAGGTAGCGCACCAGCAGGCCGTACGCCGCCGGGTCCTGGGGATCGCAGTCGATACCGCCCTTGGCGCCGCCCAGCGGGATGTACCGGCCCTCGGGGTTGTAGTGCAGAGCCTCTTTCATGGTCATGCCCCGGGCGAGCCCGGTGACCTCCTCCAGCGTGCAGCCGGGCCGCATCCGCAGACCGCCGCTGGAGACGCCGCGCACGAGCCGGTCGACGACGAGGAAGCCCGGGCGGCCGGTGACATGGTCCGTCCAGGTGAGCGTCATCAGGGGGGCGGTCATCGGGTCTCCTCGGGGATGGCGATCAGGGTGGGGCCGGGGGTGCGCAGTGCCTCGGTGAGCGCGGCGGTCAGCTCGTCCGGGCTGCACGCGTGCGTGCCCTGTCCTCCGTAGGCGCGGGCCAGGGCGGGCAGGTCGACCGGTGCGAGGTCGACCGCCGTGGGGGTGTCGCCCCGGGCGGCCATCTCGTCGCGGATCTCCCCGTAGCCGCCGTTGTCGAACACCACGACGGGCAGCGGGAGGTGGAGCTGTGCCGCGGTCGCCAGTTCCTGCACCGTGAACTGGAGGCCGCCGTCCCCGCTGAGTGCCACCACCTGGCGGTCGGGGCAGGCGGTCCTGGCGCCGATCGCCGCGGGCAGCGCGTAGCCGAGTGTGCCGAAGCCGGTCGGGTGAAGATAGCGGCCCTCGGGGCCGAGCGGGAGGTGCGGGAGCGCTCCGTAGTAGCAGCACTGGGCGCTGTCCGAGGTGATCACGGCGTCTTCGGCGAGGACGGAACGGACGGCCCGCAGGTACGGGATCCAGCGGGCGTCGCGCCGTGCGGTCTCGGCGTTCCGCGCCGCCCGCAGGACTCCGGCCCGCAGGACGGGGTCCTCGTCCGCCACGCGCGCGTGGCGGCGCGGGCCGCCGGGCCCCTCCACGGCCGCGAGCAGGGCCGTCAGGGAGACCCGGGCGTCGCCGACGACGGCGATGTCCGCGGGGAGGCCCGCGTACATCTGGTCCGGGTCCAGGTCCACGCGGATCAGCGTGCCGTTCAGGGCGGGCGGCGCGGTCCACAGATCGGACTCGGCGAGTTCGGTGCCGACGGCGAGCACGGCGTCGCGTTCCGCGAGCCAGCCCAGGACCGAGGGGCTGTGGAGGGACACGCCGAGGGACAGCGGGTGGGTCTCGGGGACGATCCCCTTGCCGTTGGCCGTGGTGAGGACGGGAGCGCCCAACTCCTCGGCGAGGGCGAGGCCCGGGACGGCCGCGCCGCGCGCTCCGCCGCCGAGCACGAGCGCCGGACGGCGTGCCCCGCGCAGGGCTTCGGCGGCCCGCTCCACGGCCGCCGCGTCGGGGGCGAGGGGGAGCACGGGAGGGGTGACGCGGACGGGGCCCGTCTCCTCGGCGGCCTCCAGGAGATCGAGGGGTATCTCGATGTGCGCGGGGCGCGGCCGGCGGGTGCGGAACAGGGTGAAGGCGCGCGCCACCGCCGCGTCGATCTCCGCGATCGAGGACACGCGGTGGCTGAAGGCGGCCACGCCCCGCAGGGTCTCCGTCTGGCTGCGCGTCTCGTGCAGCAGACCGGTCGCGAGACGGGGGTGGCGCAGGGGCATCCCGGGGGAGACGACGAGCAGCGGCACGCTGTCCGAGTAGGCCTGGCCGACGGCTGCCGCCGCGTTCAGGAGGGCGGGTCCGGTCGTCGTGATCACGACACCCGGGCGATGGGTCACGCGCGCGTAGGCGTCGGCGGCGTATCCGGCTCCCTGCTCGTGGCGCGTCAGGAGGTGCCGGATGCCGTACGCGGACAGGTGCCGGTAGATCTCCAGGTTGTGCGTTCCGGGGATGCCGAAGACCTGGGTCACGGCGTGGCCGCACAGGGCGCGCACGAGGGCCTCGCCGCCGGTGATCGTCTCGCCCATCACGGGCTCCGCGCGATGACGCGCCGCACGATGTCCGGGACGTCCCCGGTCACCGTCGGCCCGGCGTGATGGTCGGACACGGTGCCTCCAGGGAGCGGACGGGCGGACGCGACCCGTGGGCCACGGGTACGAGTCCCAGACTACTGAATCATGAGTCAGTATCGGAATGAGGGTCGGGTCATGTCAACGCACGGGATCGACCACCGGGTGGGGGCGCCCGGGGAGGCTCGTCGCGCGGTGGTGTACGAGAACGTTTCGCTTCCGAGGAAGAACCGCGTGCGCGCCGGGGTTGAGCACTTACAGACCCGGGGCCGCGGACATCGCGCTGTGACCGGGGGACCGGCGCTGTCAGAGGCGACGACCATAATGAAAGCCTGACCGACTCCTTCTGGAGGTATCCGTGACCGGTTTCCGTACCCTGAGCTCCGGGCTCCGCGCGCTGCGGCCCGCCGCCTTCGGCGCGGATCCGGGGGGTGCGCGCATGGAGCGCATCCGCAACTCACCGAACTTCGCGGACGGTGTCTTCCAGAACCCGGAGCCTGCCCGGACCCGCCCCGACGGCTCGATGGTGGAGTTCGCGAAGGTCTACTTCCGCAGTGAGGAGCGCGCCCACCGCGCCCCGATCGGCACGGTGCCGGTGCACGCCACGACCCTCGCCGACCTGGCCAGACCCGCCCCGACCGGGCTGCGGCTCACCTGGATGGGGCACTCCAGCGTCCTCGCCGAGATCGACGGCCACCGCGTGCTGTTCGACCCGGTCTGGGGTGAGCGCTGTTCTCCGTTCGCCTTCGCCGGTCCCAAGCGGCTGCATCCGGTGCCCCTGCCGCTGGCCGCGCTCGGCCCGGTCGACGTCGTGGTGATCTCGCACGACCACTACGACCACCTCGACCTGCCCACGATCAAGGCGCTGGCCGACACGGACACGGTGTTCGCGGTGCCGCTCGGCGTCGGCGCCCACCTGGAGCACTGGGGCATCTCGGCGGACCGCGTGCGCGAGCTGGACTGGCAGGAGTCGACGAAGGTCGGCGGGATCACCCTGACGGCGACACCGGCGCGCCATTTCTGCGGTCGCGGACTGCGCAACACGCAGCACACCCTGTGGGCCTCCTGGGTCGCCGAGGGCGATGCCCACCGGATCTACCACAGCGGTGACACCGGCTACTTCGGCGGCTTCAAGGACATCGGCGCCGCCCACGGCCCGTTCGACGCCACGATGATCCAGATCGGCGCCTACAGCGAGTTCTGGCCCGACATCCACATGACGCCCGAGGAGGGCATGCGTTCCCACCTCGACCTCCAGGGCGGGCGGCCCTCCGGAGTGATGCTGCCGATCCACTGGGCGACGTTCAACCTCTCGACCCACGCCTGGGCCGACCCGGGAGAGGGCACGGTGGCCGCCGCCCGCGCGGTCGGAGCGCGTGTCGCGCTGCCGCGGCCCGGCGAGCCCTTCGAGCCCACGGCCGAGACCGTCCCCTCGGAGCCGTGGTGGCGTGGTGTGGCCCGTGCGCCGAAGGGCGGCTGGCCGGTCGTCGAGGAGACCGTCGCCGACACGCCGGGTGACGTCGGGAGCACCCCTGCGGAGGGCACCGGAGAGCCGGAAACGGTCCCTGCGGGCTGATCACGCGATCTACGGCGAGGGCCGAGGAGCGAAATGCTCCTCGGCCCTCGCCTTTGTTTGCGACCGCTTCTGACCAGCTCCGATCGAATTCAGCTGCGGTGTGAACGGGTGTCCGACGGCGTTATCGGTCAGTCGTACGACGGCTCATACCAGGGCGGGATGTCGGCCGGGGGAGTTTGTCAACAGCCCACCGCACATGACGCGTTGGCGACTACTGTCAGTTGCCGTCGGGCGACGCAGGGCCGATTTTTTCGGCTCTCTCGACCGGCACCGCGATGGCACATGCCCGAGTCGCGCAGACCCGCGGGAGCCCCGTGCCCCCGACGCATCCAGTACGAGGACGCCGATGTCTCACCTTCGCGCACCGGCCGCACGCGCAGACCGCCGTGAGGGCGGACGGCACGGACGACCGGTCGCCCGTGCCACCTCTTCGCTGCCCGAGACGCACCTGCGGCCCCAGCTGCTGCGCCTCGCGGTACTGCCGCCGACCGCGGTGGCCCTCAGCGCGTGCGCCGCCGTACTGTTCACCGTCCGCTCCACCGGCGCCCGGCCCGGCCTCACCCTGTGGGCCGTCCTGGCCGGCGCCGTGAGCGTGGCCCTGGCCGGCATCCTGATCGCCGCCGTGGCAGCCGATCGCGCCGCCACGTCCGTCCGGGAACGCGTAGGAGCCCTGCGTCGCGCCAGCGCCCGCACCGAGACCGATCTGCGCGCCGTCGTCGAGGCGCTGCGCCGCGGCGAGAACCCGCCCGAGCGCAAGACGCGCCCCCGGGCTCCCGCGGACGCCGACGAATTCGAACTGCTCGCCGCGGACATGTCCCGTGCCCACGACGGCGCCGTCGCCGCCGTCGTGCAGGCCGCGCAGCTCTCCAGCCCCACCGGCAGCGAACAGAAGGTCGAGGTCTTCGTCAATCTCGCCCGGCGCCTGCAGTCCCTCGTGCACCGCGAGATCTCCATCCTCGACGAGCTGGAGAACGAGATCGAGGACCCGGACCTCCTCAAGGGGCTCTTCCACGTCGACCACCTCGCCACCCGGATCAGGCGCCACGCCGAGAACCTGGCCGTGCTCGGCGGCGCCGTCTCACGCCGACAGTGGAGCAACCCCGTCTCCATGACCGAGGTGCTGCGCTCCGCGATCGCCGAGGTCGAGCAGTACTCGCGGGTCAAACTCGTGCCCCCGATCGAAGGCACCCTGCGCGGCCACGCGGTCGCCGACGTCATCCACCTGCTCGCCGAACTCGTCGAGAACGCCACGGTGTTCTCCGCCCCGCACACCCAAGTGCTGCTGCGCGTCAATCTGGTCACCTCGGGACTGGCCATCGAGGTGGAGGACCGCGGGCTCGGCATGCAGCCGGGCGAACAGAACACGATGAACGCCCTGCTCACCGACCCCGACCAGGTCAGCGTCGCCGGCCTGCTCCAGGACGGGCGCATCGGTCTGTTCGTGGTCTCGCAGCTCGCCCGCAGGCACGGCATCCACGTCCGGCTCCAGAGCAACATCTACGGCGGTGTCCAGGCCGTACTCGTCGTCCCGCAGGCGCTGTTGGGCGCGAGGCCGGGTGCTCCGGGAGACGGGGGCGTGACGCAGGGGCCGCCTCAGGAGACGGGCGGCGGGACCCGGCCGTCCCTCGGACCCGGGCCCACACAGCCCGCACCGGCGCAGATCCCGGCCGCTCCCGCGGGCCGCATGGTCGCCCCCGTGCCACGGCAGTCGCAGCGGGAGCCGGTGCGGGGGGAGCGGACACCTCCGCGCGTCGCCCCGGGCGAGCCGGTCGCGGGACGCGGCGGTCCCACGCCGCTCCCCGTGCGCGGCGCCCGCGCGGAGCGGCCCAATCCGGCCGAGGCCGTGCCCGGCATCCGCCCCGAGGACCGGCTCACCGCCGCCGAGAACGCGGCCATGCCGCCCACCCCGCGCTCCGGCGCCGTCCGCGGCACCATGGGCAAGCCCCATCTGCCCAAGCGGCGGGCTCAGGAGCACCTCGTTCCCCAGCTGCGCGAAGGGCCCGCTCCCCGCCAGGACTCGGAGTACGTCGTCGGGCACGACCCGGGTCTCATGGCGGCGTTCCAGCGCGGGATCGGGCTCGCCGAGGCCGTCCACGCGGACACGGCGGGCCGGGAGGAGCCGGAGCCGGCCCGGGGGGCGTCGGCGTCGGCCGCCCCGGCGTCGTTCCCCGACCGGGCGCGCCTGGAGCGGCCGCGCCTGGAAGCACCGCGCGCGGACGGTGCGGCGCGGGTCCACGGGGAGTCCTCCACGGACACCCCTCTCAGCGGCGGCGACCCCAGCGACGTACCCCTGAAGTACGGCACCCCGACGGCGTTCCTGGGCGAAGCCCGCACGACGCACGCGCCCGCGCCGCACGCAGAGCGCGACACCACGTCCGGACACGACCGCACCACCCGGCACGACGGGAGCGCACCGGCCGGATGACCACCCCCACCCCCACCCCCACCCCCACCGCTCCCGCGGACCTTCGTACCTCAAGGAGTCGATCCCCCATGGCGAGCGATGCGCCGACCGGCCACGTATCCGATCTCGACTGGCTGATGAGCGGCCTCGTCCAGCGCGTACCCCACACCACGAGCGCGGTGCTGCTCTCCTGCGACGGTCTCGTGAAGTCGGTCCATGGCCTGGACCCGGACAGTGCCGACCACATGGCCGCGCTGGCCTCCGGCCTCTACTCCCTCGGGCGCAGCGCGGGCGTGCGCTTCGGGGACGGCGGCGAGGTGCGCCAGGTCGTGGTCGAACTCGACTCGACCCTCCTGTTCGTCTCCACGGCAGGCTCCGGTACCTGTCTCGCCGTGCTCGCGGGCCGCGAGGCCGACGCGGCCGTGCTCGGCTACGAGATGGCGATGCTGGTCAAGAGCGTCCGCCCCTATCTGATCACCGCGCCCCGGCAGCACACCGTCGAACCCCCGGCGATGAGGCCTTGAGCGTGGCCGCGGCCGGTGACGGGCCCTGGCTCGATGACGCGGCAGGACGCCTGGTGCGCCCCTACACCGTCAGCAACGGCCGGACCAGGCCGACGACCGCGCTCGACCTCCTCTCCCAGGTCATGGCCACCGGAGCAACACCCCTCGGCTACTTCGGCCCCGAACACAGCCAGGCACTCGAACGCTGCCGGGCACCGGTCTCGGTCGCAGAGATCTCCGCCCATCTGAAGCTTCCGGCGGCGGTCACCAAGGTGCTGCTGTCCGACCTCGTCGACTGCGGGGCGCTCACCACGAAGCCCCCGGAGTTCCACCACAACCCCACTGACCGGTCCCTTCTGGAGGCAGTGCTCGATGGATTACGACGACACCTCTGACCTCTTCCCCACCGCACTGAAGATCTTGGTGGCGGGCGGGTTCGGGGTCGGCAAGACAACCTTCGTCGGCGCGGTGAGCGAGATCGCGCCGCTCAGTACGGAGGAGCTGCTCACCACGGTCAGCGCCGCGACCGACAACCTCGACGGCATCGAGAACAAGGTCGAGACGACCGTCGCGATGGATTTCGGACGCATAACCCTCGATCCGGAACATGTGCTCTATCTGTTCGGCACACCCGGGCAGGAGCGGTTCTGGTTCATGTGGGACGAGCTCTCCGAGGGCGCGCTCGGCGCGGTGATCCTCGCCGACACACGGCGCCTGGAGGACTGCTTCGCCGCCGTCGACTTCTTCGAGCAGCGCGGTCTCGGGTTCATCGTCGCGGTCAACGAGTTCGACGGCTCGTACCGCTACGACCCGGCCGAGGTCCGCGCGGCCATCGACCTCGACCCCGAGATCCCCGTCGTGCGCTGCGACGCCCGGATCTCCAGCTCGGGTGTGCAGACCCTGCTCACCCTGGTCCGCCACCTCCTGGCCCACGCGCCGGCCCACTCCCCGAGCCACGGAGCCCGTACATGAGCTACGACCCGCCGCGGCCGGCCGGTCGTCTGCTGCTCACGCCGGAGGACAAGGACGCTCCGGCCCGGGTGCGGCGGCTGCGCCGACTGGGGCTGGGGGAGCGCGCGGAGCCCGCCTTCGACGCCTTCGCGGACCGTCTCGCGGAGGTCGCCGCGGCGCCGTACTCGATGGTCAACTTCATCGACGAGGAACAGCAGTTCTTCGCGGGTCTGCACACCCCTGACGGCGGCGCCAAGGGCAGCGACCTCGCCGCGACCGCGGACGGGGCCGAACTCGAGGTGGGCCGCTACATGGCCCGGGACCACGGCTTCTGCCCCCATGTGGTGGTGCGCCGCAAGGCGCTCGTCCTGGAGGACGTCTGCGACTACCCGCGCTTCGCCGGAAATCCGGTCGTCGACGATTTCGGCGTCCGCTCCTACCTCGGTGCCCCGCTGATCGACCGCACCGGCATCGCCCTCGGCACGATCTGCGTCGTCGACGTCGAGCCGCGCCCCTGGGGAAAGGCGGGCCTGGAGACCATCAAGTCGATGGCGGCCGAGCTGGTCGAGCGGCTCGAACGGCGGGAGGGCGTCCAGGGGTTCTGACGACGTGCCGGGACGCGGAAGCCGGCCCTGCCGGCCGCCCCGGGACGTGCCCTTGATGTATGTGATGGGCCCCCATGGGACGGCGATCACGCATGTCCACGTAGTCACCTCCGACACCGCGGTCCCCCTCTTGGGCCACTCCGGCGGCCCGACATCCGACCCCGGGCAGGGCTAGGGAGAACTGGGGTGTGAAGGAAAGCTGGGGCCGCGCTTAAGAAATCCTCGATGGACCGGGGGCACCGTCGTACGGCAGATTTCTGGGTGAATTCACCCCTCTCCCCGGTGCGGGCCCCTTCGGCGTGCCCGTTCCCCGGGACCTCACGCACAGGAGCCGTCGAGTGAAGGCGCTGGTCAAGGAGAAGGCGGAGCCCGGACTCTGGCTCACGGACGTTCCGGAGCCGCAGGCCGGCCCCGGTGATGTACTGATCAAGGTCCTCAGGACCGGGATCTGCGGCACCGACCTGCACATCCGCAACTGGGACGGCTGGGCGCAGCAGGCCATCAAGACGCCGCTCGTCCTCGGGCACGAGTTCGTCGGCGAGGTCGTCGAGACCGGCCGCGACGTCGCCGACATCAACATCGGCGACCGCGTCAGCGGTGAGGGACACCTGGTCTGCGGCAAGTGCCGCAACTGTCTCGCCGGGCGCCGCCACCTCTGCCGTGCCACCGTCGGCCTCGGCGTCGGCCGCGACGGCGCGTTCGCCGAGTACGTCGTGCTGCCCGCCCAGAACGTGTGGGTGCACCGCGTCCCGGTCGACCTCGACGTCGCCGCGATCTTCGACCCGTTCGGCAACGCCGTGCACACCGCTCTCTCCTTCCCGCTGGTCGGCGAGGACGTCCTGATCACCGGCGCCGGACCGATCGGCCTGATGGCCGCGGCGGTGGCGCGCCACGCGGGCGCCCGCAACGTCGTCATCACCGACGTCAGCGAGGAGCGCCTGGAACTGGCCCGCAAGATCGGCGTCAGCCTCGCCCTCAACGTCGCGAGCTCGACCATCGCCGACGGTCAGCGCACCCTCGGCCTGCGCGAGGGCTTCGACATCGGCCTGGAGATGTCCGGCCGCCCCGAGGCGATGCGCGACATGATCGCCAACATGACGCACGGCGGACGGATCGCGATGCTGGGCCTGCCGTCCCAGGAGTTCCCGGTCGACTGGTCCCGGATCGTCACCTCCATGATCACGATCAAGGGCATCTACGGCCGCGAGATGTTCGAGACGTGGTACGCGATGTCGGTCCTCCTGGAGGGCGGCCTCGACCTCGCCCCCGTGATCACCGGCCGGTACGGATTCCGTGACTACGAGGAAGCATTCGCCGACGCGGCCAGCGGCCGCGGCGGCAAGGTCATTCTCGACTGGACCCTCTGAGGACTCTAAGGAACTGATGATGTTCGACTCCGTCCGTGACGACCTCCGCACCACCCTCGAAGAGATCCGCGCCGCCGGGCTGCACAAGCCCGAGCGGGTCATCGGCAGCCCGCAGTCCGCGACCGTGAACGTCACCGCGGGCGGCCGCCCCGGTGAGGTCCTCAACTTCTGCGCGAACAACTACCTCGGCCTCGCCGACCACCCCGAGGTCGTCGCCGCCGCCCACGAGGCGCTCGACCGCTGGGGCTACGGCATGGCCTCCGTGCGCTTCATCTGCGGTACGCAGGAAGTGCACAAGGAGCTGGAGGCGCGGCTGTCCGCGTTCCTCGGCCAGGAGGACACGATCCTCTACTCCTCCTGCTTCGACGCCAACGGAGGCGTCTTCGAGACCCTGCTCGGCGCCGAGGACGCGGTCATCTCCGACGCCCTCAACCACGCCTCGATCATCGACGGCATCCGGCTGTCCAAGGCGCGCCGCTTCCGGTACGCCAACCGTGACATGGCCGACCTGGAGGCCCAGCTCAAGGAGGCCTCCGACGCGCGCCGCCGTCTGATCGTCACCGACGGCGTGTTCTCCATGGACGGCTACGTCGCTCCGCTCAAGGAGATCTGCGACCTCGCCGAGCGCTACGACGCGATGGTCATGGTCGACGACTCGCACGCCGTGGGCTTCGTCGGCCCCGGCGGCCGCGGAACCCCTGAGCTGCACGGCGTCATGGACCGCGTCGACATCATCACCGGCACGCTCGGCAAGGCCCTCGGCGGCGCCTCCGGCGGTTATGTCGCCGCCCGCGCCGAGATCGTCGCCCTGCTGCGCCAGCGCTCCCGCCCGTACCTCTTCTCGAACACGCTCGCCCCGGTGATCGCCGCGGCCTCCCTCAAGGTCATCGACCTGCTGGAGTCCGCCGACGACCTGCGCGTCCGGCTCGCCGAGAACACCGCGCTGTTCCGGTCCCGGATGACCGCGGAGGGCTTCGACATCCTCCCCGGCGACCACGCGATCGCTCCCGTCATGATCGGTGACGCGTCCGTCGCCGGCCGCATGGCGGAGCTGCTCCTGGAGCGCGGCGTGTACGTGATCGGCTTCTCCTACCCGGTGGTTCCGCAGGGGCAGGCCCGTATCCGGGTCCAGCTGTCCGCGGGACACTCCACCGAGGACGTCAACCGGGCCGTGGACGCCTTCGTGGCGGCGCGGGCGGAGCTCGACGCCTGACGGGCGCGCACCCTCGGCCCGACAGCGGCCCGCACCGCCGGTGCCCGGACGGCCCCGGGCGGCGGGCGGCGCGCGCGTGTTGGCGGACATGCACGGCCGACCGTTCGTGCGCCCTCGCGCCCGGGGGCGCACTCCGGCCTGATGGCCGGGAAAGGCGTGTGACCTGAGAGAATCGGTCGCATGATCGAAGCGCGGCGGCTCCACATCCTTCGTGCGGTGGCCGACCACCGCACGGTGACGGCGGCAGCCGCCGCGCTCTATCTCACGCCCTCGGCGGTCTCGCAGCAGCTGACCGCCCTGGAGCAGGAGACGGGCCACCGGCTCGTCGAACGCGGTGCCAAGGGCGTACGGCTGACAGCCGCCGGCGAGATCCTGCTCGGACACACCAACGCCGTCCTCGCCCAACTGGAGCGCGCGGAGGCCGAGCTGGCCGCGTACAGCTCGGGCTCCGCCGGTACGGTCACCGTGGCCTCCTTCGCGACCGGCATCGGCCTGGTCGTGGCCCCCGCGCTGGCCCGCCTCGCCGTCACGGCCCCCGGCATCCGCCTCCGGGTCCACGACGCCGAGGGCGACGCCAGCCTGCCGATGGTGCTGGACCGGCAGGTCGACATCGCGGTGGCCGTCGAGTACCGGGGCGCCCCGGACGCGGACGACCCGCGGCTGACGCACGTCCCGCTCTACGCCGAGCCCTTCGACGCGGTCGTCCCTGTCAGCCACCGCCTGGCCGACGCCGAGGAGGTGCCGCTCGCCGAACTGGCCAAGGATCCGTGGATCGGACCGTACCCGGGCAATCCCTGCCATGACGTGGTGGTCCTGGCCTGCGAGAACGCGGGATTCCAGCCGCGCCTCGAACACTCCTCGGACGACTTCCGCGCCGTCGTCGCCCTCGCCTCCGCCGACGCCGGCGTCGCCCTGGTGCCCCGCTCCGCGCTGCGCGGCATGGAGCTCACCGGTGTCGTCGTCCGCCCCGTCGACGGCGTCGCGCCCACCCGCCGCGTCTTCGCCGCCGTACGCCGTGGCGCGGAGGACCATCCGCTGATCCGGCCCGTCCTGGACGCTCTGACCCGAGCGGCGACCGTGGACTGAGCCCGACAGCTCGGCTTCTCTTATCTGGGATAGGATCCCGAATATGGGAAGTGAAGACGATGCCGCCGTCGACGCCCGGCTCGGGGCCCGACTGGCCGAGCTGAGGGCCGAACGGGGCTGGACCCTGGGCGAGTTGGCCGAGCACAGCGGGATCAGCCGGTCGACCCTCTCCCGTGCCGAGCGCGCCGAGATCAGCCCCACGGCCTCCCTCCTGAACCGCCTCTGCCATGTGTACGGGCGGACCATGTCGCATCTGCTCAGCGAGGTGGAGGGAGAACCCGCCCTGCTGGTCCGCGCCGCCGACCAGGCGGTCTGGACGGACAAGGCCTCCGGCTTCGTCCGGCGATCGGTGTCGCCGCCGCATCCGGGACTCCGCGGTGAACTGGTCGAGGGACGGCTCACGGTGGGCGCGGACATCGCGTACGACAGGCCTCCCGTGCCCGGCCTGGAGCAGCACATCTGGGTCCTCGACGGAACGCTCGACGTGACCGCGCAGAATGTCGAACACCGCCTCGGTGCCGGCGACTGCCTCCGGCTGCGGGTGTGGGGCCCGACGCGCTTTCGCTGTCCCGGCCCCGCGGACGTGCGGTACGCGCTGGCGGTGGTGCTGCCGTGAGCACCGTCGCCCGCCTCACCGCAGCCGAAGTCCTTGCGGCCGTCGACGAGTTGGCGGACCTGCTCATCGACACCGTGGAGGGCGGCGCCTCGATCGGGTTCCTCGCCCCGCTCGACCGCGCTGCGGCCGTCACCTGGTGGCGGGAGCGCGCGGCCGCGGTCTCGGCGGGGCACCTCGCGGTCTGGGTGGCCCACGGCGGTGACCGGCTGCTCGGCACCGTCGCCCTCGCGTTCCCGGACAAGCCCAACAGCCGTCACCGCGCCGAACTCGTCAAGCTGATGGTGCACCGGGACGGCCGCGGGCAGGGACTGGGCCGGACGCTCCTGGCGACCGCGGAGGAGGAGGCGGCCGCCGCCGGAGTCACCCTCCTCCACCTGGACACCGAGACCGACAGCCCCGCCGAGTCCCTCTACCTCGGCGGGCTGGACCCGACTCGGGGCCATACCCGACTACGCGGCCACGCCCTCGGGTGAACTGCGTCCGACGACGATCTTCTACAAGCGGCCGGGAGCGCCCGCCGGCGACGTATGACCTGCCTCGGTCCCGGCGGGCGGCGCGGGCACCCGTGATCTCACGAGTGCCCGTGTCGCCCGATCGGGCCTGTCGAGGACCCGCCCTCCGGCTTGTCGCGTCGCGCGCACGAGTGACGTCGCGCGCCGTCGTGTCGAGTGCGCCGCCGAGGTCGTGCTCCGTCGTGTCGAGTGCGCCGCCGAGGTCGTGCTCCGTCGTGTCGAGTGCGCCGCCGAGGTCGTGCTCCCTCGTGTCGAGTACGCCGCTGACGTCGTGCTTCGACGCGTCGATGTCAGTGCCGTTGGCTACCGTGCGTCTCATGCCGGATGCCGAAGACGTACGCCGTATCGCCCTCTCCCTGCCGGACACGACGGAGAAGATCGCCTGGAGCATGCCCACCTTCCGGGTCGCGGGAAAGATGTTCGTCACGCTGCCCGAGGCGGAGACGTCCATCGCCGTGCGCTGCCCGAAGGAGGAGCGCGACGAACTCGTCCTGGCCGAGCCCGGAAAGTTCTGGATCGCCGACCACGAAGCCGGTTTCGCCTGGGTCCGAGCCCGGCTCTCCGCCGTGGAGGACGACGACGAACTCCGTGACATCCTCGCCGACTCCTGGCGCCAGGCGGCCCCGCCCCGACTGATCGACGCCCACCCCGAGTTGGGGCTCCCGTCCGCCGACTGAAACGGCCTCGGCGCTGTCGGAGGCCCGTGGCATGATCCGGAAACGGGAGTGGGGAGCGGGACGGGCGGCTTCGTGGGGGAGCCGCGGGGCGGGGCCAGGGGAGGGGCGAGCGGGGTGACCATGACGTCATCGGGCGAGGAGCCGCCGTACGGGGAGCGGTCGGACCGCACGGCAGCGGACGACTCGGCTGGGCACAACTCGGCCGAGGACCGGTCGGCGGAGCGCAGTTCGGCGGGCGACGGTGCGGCAGGGCGCGGCTCGGCCGAGGACGGGTCGGTTGGGCTCAGTTCGGCGGGTGTCTGTGTGGCTGGGCGTGTTTCGGCGGGTGACGGTGTGGCGGGGCGTAGTTCGGCCGACGGGTCGGCGGGGAGTAGTTCGTTCGGGGACGGGTCGGTTGGGCGTAGATCGACCGGCGTCTGCGTGGCCGGGGGCAGATCGAGCGGCGTCGGCGGGGCCGGGGGCGGGGAGGTCGAGCCGTGGAGCGAGGCGTCCACGGTGGCGGGCTCGGGCCCCGTCCGGCCTGACATCGTTGCCGACCGGCCGCCGCGGCCGGTCTGGTCGCGCGACTTCGCCCTGTTCTTCGTCGCCCGCGCCATGGCCCGGCTGGGCGACACCATGCTGCCGGTGGCCCTCGCCGCGGGATTGCTGCAGTACGGGTACGGGGTGGGTGCCGTCGGCGTCGCCATGGCCGCGTCGGCCGCCCCTTTCGCCGGACTGGTGATCTTCGGCGGAGTGATCGCCGACCGGTTCAGCACCCGCAAGCTGATGATCGGCGCCGACCTCGTGCGGCTGGTGGCCCAGGCGGCCGCCGCCGCCCTGTTCTTCGCCGACCACGTGGTCCTCTGGCAGATTTGCGTGATCGGTGCGGCCAACGGTGTGGCGGGCGCGGTCTTCCAGCCGGGCGTCGCCAGCACCGTCCCGCGCCTCGCCACCGACGTGCAGGGGGCCAACGGCGCCATCCGGATCGCCGAGTCCTCCGCCCAGCTCGCCGGCCCCGCCCTGGCGGGTCTGCTGGTCGCGTTCGCCTCCGCCGGCGGGGTCTTCGTGGCCCATGCGGCCACCTTCGCGCTCAGCGCCCTGTGCCTGCTGCTGCTCCGCCTGCCCCCGGCCGCTCCCGGAAGCCGGGCCCACAGCGGCAGCTTCAAGGCCGATCTCGCCGAGGGGTGGCGGGAGTTCAGATCCCGTACCTGGATGTGGGCCGTCATCGTCATCTGGTGCGTCTACATGATCTCCATCTGGGGCCCGACCGTCCCGCTGGTGGCGACCGAGGTGGTGCGGGAGCACGGCCCGCGCGCCTACGGCCTGATCAACTCCGCCCTCGGCGCCGGCACCGTCATCGGCGGGCTCGTCGCGCTGCGACTGCGTCCGCGCCGCATGCTGCGCGCCGGTTCCTTCGCCCTCTTCGCCTTCGCGTGCTTTCCCGCGTCCGTCGGGGCGGGGCTCGGTGTGGCCGCCATGTCGGCGGGAGCGGTGATCGCCGGAGCGGGCATGTCGCTGTGGGGCGTGATGTGGGCGACCAGTGTGCAGACGCAGGTCGCGCCCGACGTCCTCAACCGCATCCACGCCTACGACGTCGCCGGTTCACTGGCGATGATGCCCGTCGGCCAGGCACTAGCGGGACCGGCCGCCGCGGCCCTCGGCGCCGACCATGTCCTCCTCATAGCCGGAGTCATGACCCTCGTCGTCTCCACGGCCCTGCTGTCGGTGCCCGCGATCCGCCATCTGGTGCGCGTCGACGGCCCCGTGCCCCTGGGACAGCGGGAACCGGTCACCCCGGTCCGTGCGGGTCGGGGCAGGTCGGGCTAGTTACGGCCGTACGTCGCCGGGATCGTCGTACGGGGATCTCGGCGACCGCCCGGCCGGCGGAAAACGGGTGCGCGACCACCGTCACGAGTGCGGTATCGTTTCCATGCACGTCCAGCCAGGGGAAACCCCAGGTCAGGCGGGCATCGGGACGTGGCGCAGCTTGGTAGCGCACTTGACTGGGGGTCAAGGGGTCGCAGGTTCAAATCCTGTCGTCCCGACTCGTGAGAGTCGCAGATCCGGGGCCGTTTCAGAGCAATCTGACACGGCCCCTCGATCGTTTTTGGGGACCGATCGGGGACCACCCCTCTTCTCCGCCGCACCGAGCCGAGGCGGAATCTCAGCGCGCATGAGTCCCCGCCGGAAGACCGGCGGGGACTCATATGTGCGAAAGGCAGTTGTGAGGTGTGCGGTCAGCTGCAGACCGCGTAGACCGTAATGGTGGTGATGGCACCCGCCGTCGCGGTCACGGTCCAGTGGTCTCCGTTCGGGAAGCTCTGCCCGAGGACGGTGGCGAGCCCAACGGCAGACAGTCCTCCGGAGATGGGAGAGGTGCCGGTCGGACATGCCGGGGAGTTGTAGGACGCGTTGACGCCCAACAGGACGTTGTAGTCCTGGGAGACGATCTGCGCATCCAACGGTCCGGCGGGTCCGGTGGCACCCGCAGGCCCGGTGGCGCCGGCAGGTCCGGTGGCACCCGCAGGTCCCGTGGCGCCCGCAGGACCGGTGGCCCCGGCGGCACCGTCCGCACCCGCAGGTCCCGTGGCGCCCGTGGCGCCGTCGGCACCCGCAGGACCGGTGGCCCCGTCGGCACCCGCAGGTCCGGTGGCGCCCGCAGGCCCGGTGGCCCCGTCGGCACCCGCAGGTCCGGTGGCGCCCGCAGGTCCGGTGGCACCATCGGCACCGTCAGCGCCGGTCGGTCCGGTCGGGCCGGTGGCCCCGTCGGCACCCGCGGGTCCGGTGGCGCCCGTGGCGCCATCGGCACCGTCTGCGCCGGTCGGTCCGGTCTCACCGTCGGCACCCGCAGGGCCGGTCGGCCCCGTCGGTCCGGTCGGCCCCGTGGGGCCGGTCTCGCCCCTGTGGCCGTGATCGCCCTTGTGACCGTGGTCGCCCTTGTGGCCGTGCTGGCCCTTTTGGCCCTGGTCGCCGTGCTCGCCGTGGTGGCCCTTGTGGCCCTGGTCGTCGCAGCGGTCGTCGCGGCAACCGTCGGCACGCGGGTTGGTGGCAGCGGCGATGTTGGCGACCGTCTTCGTGTGCTCCATCGCGAGAGCCGGGCTGGCCATGCCCGTGAGTACGAGAGCGAGGGACGCAAGGCTGCTGCCCGCAATCCAAGTGCTCCGCCTGGGGAGCGGGAGCGGTCCGAGTGAGGAACGTGTCCTGGAGTCAGGACTCATGCGGTCTCCTGATGTCGCGAAGTCGATAAGTCACGCCACCCCGGCAGGGGCGACACTCGCATCATTACCGTGTGCGACTGATCGTGCACGTTGAGTGATATGGCCCTGGTCGGACCACCTGCGCTCCCCTTGCCGTGTCCATGGCATCTTCTGGCGCCTTCGCGTGAGCGGCTGGCTTCATGGCGCCTGCTGGGCGGATCCCCTCCGTGCATCCCCTCCGTGAGGCAAGGCCGGCAGCCGCTCCCACCGGCACCCGCCCGCTTCCTGTCGCCCGGCTCGCTCATAACGAGAATCGGCGTTGCGCCGACAATCCTTGGGATGAAGTGTCTAAAGTGATTACGGCGACTTCCTCCCATGTGATGCAGGCTTTTATCGTCATGCCCGATTGGAAACTCGAAGGTAGGGCCAGAACAATGAAGCCGACCATCTGCCTCTGTATGATCGTAAAGAACGAATCAGCCGTAATCGAGCGGTGCATCGCCTCGGTACGCGACATCGTCGACACCTGGATCATCTCTGACACGGGCTCGACGGATGGCACCCAGGATCTGATTCGAAAAGCCTTCGCTGGTGTCCCCGGTGAGCTGCACGACGACCCCTGGGTTGACTTCGGGGCCAATCGCACACTCAACATCGAACGCGCCCGCGGAAAAGCCGACTACCTGCTTCTGATGGACGCCGACATGACCATTCGGCAGGAAGGGCCATTGCCTTCGCTGTCCTGTGCGTCCTACATGATCCCGCACGCCGGCAGTCTCGCCTACCGGATCAAGCGTCTCGTCCGCGGCGATCTGCACTGGCGCTACGAAGGCGTGACACACGAGTACCTGACTGCCGACGAGGAGCACGAACAGGAGAACCTCGACGCCCTCGTGATCGAGCACTTCGCCGACGGCGGCTCCCGGCACGACAAGTTCGAACGGGACATGGCCCTGCTGAGCGCGGAGCTCGAACGTGATCCCACGAACGCGCGCAGCACGTTCTACCTGGCCCAGACCATGCGTGACATGGGGCGCACCGAAGAGGCGATCGCCCTTTACGAACGCCGTGCGGAGATGGGCGGCTGGGGAGAGGAGGTCTATTACGCACTCCTGCAGGCAGGAATCCTCAAGGATGAGTCCGGTGACTGGCCGGGAGCCATGGATACCCTCTCAAGGGCATGGGAGCAGCGGCCGCAGCGCCTTGAAGCATGCTTCGAATTGGTATCACGGCTGCGGAAGCGTGGAAACTATCGTGCCGGGCATGCCTTCGCGTGTGCGGGGATCAATCGCGCGGAGCCCGACGACATTCTTTTCACGCACCCATGGGTCTACACGTGGGGGCTGCTCTTCGAATATTCCGTCGTTTCCTACTGGGCAGGGGATATTCGGGGTTCCCTCGAAGCGTGTGACCGCCTCCTGGCCATTTCCGACCTGCCGGAAGCGCATCGTCTTCAAACACTGCGGAATCGTGAGTTTGCCGTGGCCCGGCTAGCCGAAGAAGCGAACAGTATCGAGGGGGAAACGTCCCGGCAGTCCGGGGCCGAAGTTTAGACGCGGTCACTTGCGTCCGGCGTTCTTGACCACGCTGGACTTGAGTTGTTCGGGCCGAAGCCGTCGATCTCGCGGTCGATGTCGTGGCCGTCGCTCCTGGGGGTCAAGGGGGCGCAGGTTCACGTCCTGTCGTCCCGACGGGATATTGCTCCATCGTCGTAGACAAGGGCCTTGTTCCACGAAAGTGGAACGGGGCCCTCGATCATTTCCGGAACGCGCCTCCGCCCGTGGGGCGTTCGCGCGCACGCCCGTCGGCACGAGCGCGCCCGGCGAAGCCCGGCAGGGCTGTGCGGCGCCCGGTGGCCGAGAAAAACGCGTGGACCGCGCGGACACCGTCACAGGACACTGAAGCTCCTGGCCTGCCGGTACGCGCACCTCGGCGTCGCCCCCTGCACCCCGGTGTCACCGTGGACCGCGCGGGGAGACTTTCGCCGCGACCCGGTCGGACGCGGGAGGACCCGGGCGAGCCAGGCACGTGCAGCACGCACGCGAACCGCACTCCGTACGCACCTCGGGCAACGGCGTCTCCCCGCAGCAGTCTGCGGCCGGCCGCCGTACGACGACACAGGGTTGGGGATGGCATCACCTGAATCGGGCAGCGCCTTACCGGGCAGGGGCTCTGTGCTCCTCGCACTCCGTTACTACGGAAGGGAGTTGGGCCGGCTCCGGCGGCTGACGGCGCCCGCCATGCTGCTGCCGGCGCTGGGGAACATCGGCATCAGCTATGTCGCGCCGCTCATCGTCGCGAAGCTCGTCGGCCGCATCGCGGGCGACGGCAGCGGTATCTCCATGGGCGCGGCCCTGCCCTACGTCCTCGGCTTCGGCGGCGTGCTGCTGCTGGCGGAGGCGTTCTGGCGCCTCGGTCTGCACTGCCTGAACCGTCTGGACGCCCTGGGCATCGAGCAGTTGTACGTGATCGGCATGGACGAACTGTTCGCCAAGGACGCCTCGTTCTTCCACGACAACTTCGCCGGATCGCTGACCAAGCGGGTGCTGAGCTTCGCCTCCCGCTTCGAGGAATTCGTCGACACGATGACGTTCCAGGTCGTCGGGAGCCTGGTGCCGCTGGTGTTCGGGTCGGTGGTGCTGTGGCGCTACGAACCGCTGCTCGTCGTCGGGCTCCTGGTGATGATCGCCGTGACGGGCCTGTGCGTGGTGCCCCTCATCCGCCGTCGCCAGGCACTCGTCGACCAGCGCGAGGAGGCGATCGCCCGGGTCTCGGGCCACGTCGCCGACAGCCTGATGAACATGGACACCGTCCGGGCCTTCGCCGCCGAGGAACGCGAGGCGGCCGAACACCGGTCCCGCGTCGCGGCCTCGCGGCGGCTCACCCTGCGGTCGTGGGACTACGGCAATCTGCGCATCGACACCCTGGTCGCGCCGATGTCCGTGCTCACCAACGCGCTCGGTCTGCTGCTCGCGGTCGCCCTCGGAGGGGGCGGGCACGGCGTGGAGGCGGTCGTGGTCGCCTTCACCTACTACGCCAACGCGACACGGATCATGTTCGAGTTCAACCAGATCTACCGCCGTCTGGAGAGCTCGATGACGGAGGCCGCCCAGTTCACCGAACTGCTGCTGACGCCGCCGACCGTGCTCGACCCGGTCGCTCCGGAGCCCCTGCTGCCCCGCGACGCCGACGTCCGCTTCGAGCGGGTGACCTTCACCCACGGGGGTGCGAAGCCGCTCTTCACGGAGCTCGAACTGGCCGTGCCCAGCGGGGCGAAGATCGGTCTGGTCGGCCGGTCCGGCGGGGGCAAGACCACGCTCACCCGGCTGCTGCTGCGGATGACGGACATCGACGACGGCCGCATCCTGATCGGCGGCCAGGACATCAGCAAGCTGCGCCAGGCCGACCTGCGCAGCCTGATCGCCTACGTGCCCCAGGACCCGGCGATGTTCCACCGCACGCTGCGGGACAACATCGCCTTCGCCCGGCCGGACGCCGGCGAGGCCGAGATCCGCCGTGCGGCCGAGGCGGCGCACGTCACGGAGTTCGCCGACGCGCTGCCCGACGGTTTCGACACCATGGTCGGAGAGCGCGGCATCAAGCTGTCCGGCGGCCAGCGCCAGCGGGTCGCCCTGGCCCGCGCGATCCTGCGCGACGCGCCGATCCTGCTGCTCGACGAGGCGACCAGCGCCCTGGACTCGGAGAGCGAGATCCTCGTCCAGGAGGCGCTGTGGCGGCTCATGGAGAAGCGCACGGCGCTCGTGGTGGCGCACCGGCTGAGCACGGTCGCCACCATGGACCGGCTCGTCGTCCTCGACCGGGGGCGCATCGTCGAACAGGGCACGCACCAGGAGCTCCTCGCGTCCGACGGCGCCTACGCGAAGCTGTGGCGGCACCAGTCGGGCGGCTTCATCGACGACAGCCCCGCACCGGCCGACCAGCACTGAACGCGGGCGCCCCGGGCCCGGGCGCGGTGACCTCAGGGTCCGGGGCGGCCCGTGACGGGGGGTGCCGGGCGCTCGCGGAACCGCCACACGGCAGGGGAGCGCGCCCCGAAGGTCAGGCCGGATCGGCGGGGCGCAGCGGCACCGTCCACTTCAGGACGGTGCCGCTCGGCGCGTCGGCTGTCAGGGCGCACGCGCCGCCGAGGTTCTGGTCGCGGATGCGGAGATTGCCGAGACCACTGTGGCGGGCGGCGCCCGGACCGATGCCACGGCCGTTGTCCGCCACCCGCAGCCGCGGTGTGCCGGCGGTGACCCCGACCGTGACCTCCACGGCGGTGGCGTGGGCGTGCCGGGCGGCGCTCGACAGGGCCTCCCGCACCACCGCGAGCAGGTGTTCGCGGTTCGAGGCGGGTGCGAACGGCGCCGAAGGCGCTCGGGCAGACGACGCTAGCCCTTGAAGCCGACCCCGCCGTACAGGGACACCGGTTCGTCGCCGATCGGGGTCTCGCCCTCCGCGAGTTCGGGGCGCCAGTCCTTCACGGAGACCACGCCCGGCTCGACCAGGTCAAGTCCCTTGAAGAAGCGGCTCACTTCGGCGTGCGAACGGCCCACCAGGGTGACCCCGCCGCGCGCGTAGTGCTCGATACCCCGCCGTACGTTCTCCGGCTCGAAATCGGCGGTCATCGCGGACAGCGCCAGACAGCTGCCCGGCGCCAATGCGTCGACCAGGGTCTCCACCAGTTCGTACGCGCCGCTGTCATCGGCGATGAAGTGCATCAGCGCGATCAGTGACAGGGCCACGGGGCGGTCGAGGTCGAGCACCCGCGCGGCTTCTTCGAGGATCTTCCCCGGCTCGTGCGCGTCCGCCTGGACATACCGCGTCACGCCCTCCGGCGTACCGCGCAGCAGCGCCTCGGCGTGGGCGAGGACGATCGGGTCGTTGTCGACGTACACCACCCGTGCGTCCGGAGCGGTGGTCTGCGCGATCTGGTGGAGGTTGGGCTCGGTGGGGATGCCGGTGCCGATGTCGAGGAACTGGCGAATTCCCGCCGTACGGACCAGGTGGCGGGTGGCCCGCTGCATGAACCAGCGGTTGCTGCGCGCGGCCCGTCGGGCGCCGGGATCGAGCGCGGTGATCTGCTGCCCGAGCCGCTCGTCGACGGGGTAGTTGTCCTTGCCGCCCAGGTACCAGTCGTACACCCGTGCCGGATGTGGCTTGCTGGTGTCGATCCGGTCCACGGTGGACTCCGTCCCCGTCATACGGCAACTCCCTGCTCCGCTGGGCTGGTTCACCCCGTCAACCCCTGTCCGGCGGGGTGCGTGAGCAGTGTGCCATCCGCGTGGAGTGCGGGGCCTTTGACAGTCGATCCTCGGCCACCGGGCGTTCGGGGCGGTCGCGGAGCGGTTCTCACCGGTCCGGTTTCAGCGGATCGTGGCCCAGCGCCATGAGACGGTGGCGCAGCCGTACGTCTCCGGCCCCGGGTCCGCCGTCCCCGTTCTCCCCGTCCTCCTCGGCGGAGACGATGTCCACCACCTCGTACATGGTCCGGATGTCGTCGTCGGTGAGATCCGTGCGGCGCTTCTGCAGGATCGCGAGCACATGACGGCCGGTCGACGGATCCGCCTCGGCGGGCGGCGGCTCGCTCCGCTCCCCGGCGTCGCCGACCCGCAGCCAGGCCGCGAGTTCCTGGGAGGTCATGTTCACCACGCGGTGGAACTCGTCCCACAGCGCGTCGAGCTCGACGGCGTCGGTCATGGCGTGCCCCCTTCGGTGTTCCCGTGGGTCCGATTCGAGACGAGGAGCGGCGCCGAGGGTCCCCCGAGCCGCCCCGTCCTCACGTCTGCCCGTGGTGCCCCCACTCCATACGGATGTAGGGGTGGGGGTGGGCCGGGTGAGGGGGGAGGGTGCGGGTGTCCGGGGACGGATGGGTGGATACCGGCCGCCGGGGGATCTTCCCAAGGGCCCGGCGCGGGGTTATAGTCCAAAACTAGCAGTGCTAATTAATCTCGGTGTTCCGTCAGGAGTCCTGTCGTGCGTCCCGTCCACTTCGCGGCCGCCCGCCGCACACCCATCGGCAAGCTGCGCGGAGCCCTGTCCTCCGTGCGGCCCGACGACCTCGCCGCGAGCGTCATCCGCGGTCTCGTCGCCGAGGTGCCCACGCTCGACCCGGCGCGCGTCGACGACGTCTACTGGGGCGCCGCCAACCAGGCCGGTGAGGACAACCGCAATGTCGCCCGGATGGCCGCGCTGCTCGCCGGACTGCCCGACAGCGTGCCCGGCGCCACCGTCAACCGGCTCTGCGCCTCCGGCCTCGAGGCCGTCACGACAGCGGCCCGCGCCATCGCCTCCGGTGAGGCCGAGATCGTGCTCGCCGGCGGCTCCGAGTCGATGAGCCGGGCCCCCTTCGTCCTGCCCCGCCCGGACGAGGCACTGCCGCACCGCATCGAGACCGTCGACACCCGGCTCGGCTGGCGCCTGGTCAACCCTGCGATGAAGGAGCTGCACGGCGTCCTGTCGATGGGGGAGACCGCGGAGCAGGTCGCCGAGCGGTACGGCGTCTCGCGCGAGCGTCAGGACGCGTTCGCGCTCCGCAGCCACCAGCGTGCGGCCGACGCCCGCAAGAACGGGTACTTCGACGCCGAGCTGCTTCCCGTCGAGCGCCCCGACGGTGTGGTCGTCGACAGTGACGAATGCGTACGGGAGGACACCTCGCTCGACAAGCTGGCCCGCCTCAAGCCGGTGTTCCGCGCCGGCGGCACGGTCACCGCGGGCAACGCCTCGCCGATGAACGACGGCGCCGCCGGTGTGCTGCTGGTCAGCGAGGAGGCCCTGGACGAACTCGGCCTCGAATCGCTCGGACGGTATGTCGCCGGCGCCTCGGCCGGCGTCGATCCCGACGTCATGGGCATCGGCCCCGTGCCCGCGACCCAGAAGGCGCTCGGGCGCGTCGGCTGGAGCGTCGGCGACATCCAGGAGGCCGAGTTCAACGAGGCGTTCGCCGCCCAGGCCCTCGCCTGCGTGGACCGCCTCGGCATCGACCCGGATCTCGTCAACGCGACCGGCGGCGCCATCGCCCTCGGCCACCCGCTCGGCGCCTCGGGAGCCCGCATCCTCACCACCCTGCTGCACCGCATGCGCCGCACGGGTGCCGAGCGCGGCCTGGCCACGATGTGCGTCGGCGTCGGGCAGGGCAGCGCGGTCCTGGTCGAACGGCACTGACGCCCAGACCGCCCCGACCCGCCTTCGTACGCGCGGGGCGCGTGGAGCGCATGGGTCGGCGTACGCCGTCACGCGTGCGCGTCGGCCACTCCGGCCGTCATGGGTCGGCGTGCGCCGTCACGCGTGCGCGTCGGCCACTCCGGCCGGCATGGGTCGGCGTGCGCCGTCACGCGTGCGCGTCGGCCACTCCGGCCGGCATGGGTCGGCGTGCGCCGTGCGCGTCGGCCACCTCGGCCCGTTCGCGCTCCCGACGCGCCCCACCTGGTTCAGAGCCGCACCAGCAAGAAACGGAGCACTCCTCCATGGCAACCCTGTCCCTCGCCGCGATCCTCGCCGAGAACGCCCGGCGCCGTCCCACGAAGACGGCACTCGTCGAGGGCGACCTGCGCCTCACCTTCGCCGAGGTCTGGCGGAGCGTTCTGGCCCAGGCCGGCGCGCTCGTCGGGCTCGGCGTCCGGCCCGGGGACCGGGTGGCCCTCATGGCGCCCAACACGGCGGAGTTCCCGCACGCCTACTACGCGATCGCGGCGGCGGGCGGCGTGGTCGTCCCCGTGCACCTGCTCCTGTCGGCGTCCGAGGTCGAACACGTCCTGATGGACAGTGACGCCACCCTCCTGCTCTGCCACCCGGCGCAGGCCGGGACGGGCGCCGCGGCCGCGCGGGCCCTCGGCGTCCGGACCGTCACGCTGGGAGCCGAGTTCGAGCAGCTCGCCTCGCACGCCGAGCCCCTCCCCTCGTACGTCACCCGCGACGCGGACGACCCGGCCGTCGTCTTCTACACCAGCGGCACCACCGGCGTCCCCAAGGGCGCCGTCCTCAGCCACTTCAACCTGGTGATGAACGCGACGGTCAACGCCTTCGACGCCAACGACATCCGCCCCGACGACATCGCGCTCGGCGCGCTGCCCCTCTTCCACGCCTTCGGCCAGACCGTCTCCCTCAACTCGACCTGGCGCGCGGGCGCCACCCTCGTCCTGCTGCCGCGCTTCGACGCCGCGCGCGCGATCGAGCTGATGGTGAAGGAGGGCGTGAACACCTTCCACGGCGTCCCCACGATGTACGTCGCCCTGGCCGCCGCGGCGGCTGACGCGGGGGCCCTCCCGGAGCTGCGCGTCTGCATCTCCGGCGGAGCCTCGCTGCCCGTCGCGGTCCTGGAGCGGTTCGAGGCGGCGTTCGGCGCGAAGATCTACGAGGGGTACGGACTGTCGGAGACCTCGCCGACCGCGTCCGTCAACCAGCCCCTCTTCGGCACGAAGGCGGGCACCATCGGACACCCGCTCTGGGGCGTGGACGTGGAGATAGCGCGGGCGGATGTCGAAGGACGCGTCGAACTGCTGCCGCCCGGCGAGCTGGGCGAGGTCGTCATCCGCGGCCACAACGTCTTCTCCGGCTATCTGGGCCGGCCAGAGGCGACCGCGGAGGCCGTGGTCGACGGCTGGTTCCGCACCGGTGACCTGGGCACCAAGGACGACGAGGGCTTCCTCTCCATCGTCGACCGGAAGAAGGACGTCATCATCCGCGGCGGCTACAACGTCTACCCGCGCGAGGTGGAGGAAGTGCTGATGCGCCACCCCGCGGTCGCCCAGGTCGCGGTGATCGGACTGCCGGACGAGCTGCACGGCGAGGAGGTGTGCGCGGTCGTCGTACGCGCCGGGGACGCCTCGGCGGAGGCGGCCGACATCACCGACTGGTCCAAGGAGCATCTGGGCCGTCACAAGTACCCGCGCCGTGTGGAGTTCACCGACGCCATGCCGCTCGGCCCGAGCATGAAGGTCCTCAAGAGGGAGCTGCGCGCCCGGTACACGGTGTGACCTCGGGAGGAGCGGCGGGACCCCGCGTACGCGGGGGAGTCGCGTGGGCATAGCATCGGCCCCCGCATGAACACGATGACGCTCTGGCACATAGCCACCTGGGAGTTCGCCGCTCTCGCCGCCGCGGCTCTGCTCGTCGGCTTCTCCAAGACCGCCGTCAGCGGCGCCAACACGGTGAGTCTGGCGATCTTCGCGGCGGTGCTGCCCGCCCGCGCCTCGACCGGTGTCCTGCTGCCCCTCCTGATCGTCGGTGACGTGCTCGCCGTCCTCACCTACCGGCGCCACGCCCACTGGCCCACGCTGTGGCGGCTGTTCCCGGCGGTCGCCGCCGGCGTCGTCCTCGGCACGCTGTTCCTGGTGTGGGCCGACGACGGTGCCGTACGGACCTCGATCGGCGCGATCCTGCTGCTGATGACCGGGGTCACCCTGTGGCGCCGCCGGGCCGCCGGCCAGGACGAGGAGCCCGACTCGGTGGTGACCCGCACGGGCCGCGTCAAGGCCCGTTCCTACGGTGTGCTCGGCGGCTTCACCACGATGGTCGCCAACGCGGGCGGCCCGGTGATGTCGATGTATCTCCTCTCGGCGGGCTTCCGGAAGCTCGGCTTCCTCGGCACCTCCGCCTTCTTCTTCCTCATCGTCAACGTCTCCAAGGTGCCCTTCAGCGTGGGCCTCGGTCTGATCGACGGCCGTTCCCTGCTGCTGGACGCGGCCTTGGCGGCCTTCGTCGTGCCGGGTGCGTTCATCGGGAAATGGGCGGTGAACCGCATCGACCAGCTGCTCTTCGAACGCCTGGTGATCGGGGCGACGGTCGTCGGGGGAGTGCAGCTGCTGCTGCACTGAGTCCGGGGCCTCCGGGACGCGCCCCGGTGCTAGCGGGGAGCGGCGGAGGCCAGCAGGCGCGGGAGGTCCGCGAAGGAGTCCAGAACGTGATCGGGCGTGCCGTCGGCCGCCCGATGGCTCTCCGGCAGGTACTTCCCGGTCCTGACCAGGACGCCGGTGATGCCGGTGCGCTGCGCGGCGAGGACGTCCGAGTCGATGTCGTCGCCGATCATCAGCGCCTCGCCGGGACCGACCCCGAGACGTGCCAGCGCCGTCTCGAAGAACGCGGGCGACGGCTTCCCGGTGATCTCCGCCTCCGTGCGCGCCGCCCGTTCGAGCCCCAGCAGGAACGCGCCGCCGTCGAGCTGGAGCCCCCGGTCCGTCCGCCAGTACAGATTGCGGTGCATGGCGATCAGCCGGGCACCCCGCTGGAGACGGCCGAAGGCCCGGTTCACCGCCGCGTAGCCGAACTCGGGACCGGCGCCTCCCACCACGACGACATCAGCGTCCTCCTCGACGAGGTGCACGCCTTCGAGATCCTCACGGATGTCGCCGCTGTTCAGCAGGGCGCACCGGGCGCCCGGATGATGCTCGGCGAGATACGCGGCGGTGACGGCGGGCGCGGTGAGGATGTCCGCGGCGTCCACCGGGAAGCCCGCTCCGGCCAGCGTGGCGGCGAGGGAAGCGCGGGTGCGGGACGTCGTGTTGGTGACCAGGGCGACACCGAGGCCGGAGTCGCGGATCTGCCGCAACGCCTCGACCGCGCCGGGAATCGGCTCCCACGAGACGGTGAGGACGCCGTCGATGTCGATCAGGACCGCACGCACCGCATCCATGCCAGGACCATACCGAGCCGCGGCGACCGGGGCATGCGCACAGCCGTTCCCGTACCCCGTACGCTCGCTCCATGTCCCCGCACGTCCTCCTCCTCGGCGGCACCACCGAGGCCCGCGAGCTCGCCGCCGAGCTGGCGACGCGCCCCGGCGTGCGGGTGACGACCTCGCTGGCGGGCCGGGTGTCCCGGCCGGGAGCGCTCGAAGGGGACGTACGGACCGGCGGGTTCGGCGGGGCGGACGGACTCGCGCGCTGGCTGCGCGAGCACCGGGTCGACGCCGTGGTCGACGCGACGCACCCCTTCGCGTCCGGCATCACCGCGAACGCGGCACGGGCCGCGGCGGCGACCGGGATTCCCGCCGTGGTGCTGCGCCGCCCCGGCTGGAGCCCGGGCCCCGGCGACCGCTGGCACCCGGTGGACTCCCTCGCCGAAGCCGCCGCGCTGTTGCCCGCGCTGGGCCGCCGTGTCTTTCTCACCACGGGCCGCCTCGGTCTCGCGGCCTTCGCGGATCTGGCCGGTCTGCACTTTCTCGTACGTTCGGTGGAGGCGCCCGAGCCACCGTTGCCTGCGGACACCGAAGTGCTGCTCGCGCGCGGTCCCTTCACTCCGGACGACGAGACGCGCCTTCTCCGCGGGCATCGCATCGACGTCCTGGTGACCAAGGACAGCGGTGGAGCCGCGACGGCGGCGAAACTGACGGCCGCCCGCGACCTCGGCCTCCCCGTGGTCGTCGTACGCCGGCCGCCCCTCCCGAAGCACGTGAGCGCGGTACCGGACGTCGCGTCGGCACTGGCCCTGCTCGACCTCGGCCCCGGCTGACCGGCCTCCGGGGCCGGCGCACGGCCCCGTGACACCGTTCGGGTGTCCCGCCCCGGCTCTCGGCCGGGACGGTGCGGGGCGTACCGCTCCTCGCGGTGGGCGGCCCGGGCACCGACCGGTCAACTCGTCGTGGCCGAGGCCGGTTCCGGGGGCCGGCCGGGCAGGCCCTGCGTCAGGTCCTCGACGAGCAGACGCTTGGCGATGGTGTCGACGGCGGCGCGCAGTTCCTCGCCGGACGGGCGGCCGAGATCCCGCTCCACACGTCCGGCGAGCCAGCGGCCCCAGGCCTCGCTGATCACCCGTGCCTCGCGCTCGCCCGCCGCGGTGTGCGAGAACAACGCGCCGTGCCGGGTCAGATAGCCCTCCTCGACCATGCGGTTGAACACCGGGACGAGCACCTCGGGCGGCAGATGGCGCCGGGCGGCGATCAGCGCGAGATTGGCGTGGCCGACCATCCGGGTGAACAGCTCCACCTGCATCACGGCCCAGGAGCCCGCCACATCCAGCCGGGTGTCGGACTCGGCGACGATCCGGCGCGCGGTATCCATCTCCGTGGTGCCGATGATCTTCGCGACCGCGAACTCCAGCAGCCGCTGGGAGTCCGCGGTGGACGGCGACGCGAAGCCCTCGCCCATGTCCGTCGACCCCATCCGCGCGCTGTCGCGCAGCTCCACCTGCTTGAGGAAGAGCGCGACGACGAAGCCGAGGACCGCGACCGGAACCGTCCACAGGAACACCGTGTGGATGGTGTCGGCGTACGCGTCGATGATCGGCTGGGCCGCCTCCGGCGGCAGTCGGTGCAGGCCTTCCGGACTCTGCGCCGCCTTGGCGATGACGGCCGGTCCGGCCGCTCCGGTCTCCGCGGCGGATCTGACCCCCTCGGCCAGGTTCGGTTTCAGCGCGTTGGTGTAGATCGTGCCGAAGACCGCCGTACCGAACGAACTGCCCAGCGTACGGAAGAAGGTGACACCGGACGTCGCGGTGCCGAGGTCGGTGTACTCGACGGTGTTCTGCACGGCGATCGTCAGCACCTGCATGCACAGCCCGATCCCGGTGCCGAGCACGAACATGTACAGGGACTCCAGCCAGGCCCCGGTGTCCGGTCCCATGCGCGACATCAGATAGAGCCCGACCGCCATCACCAGGGAGCCGACGATGGGGAAGATCCGGTACTGCCCGGTCTTGCTGACCACGTTGCCGCTGAAGATCGACGCGATGAGCAGCCCCAGGACCAGGGGCAGGGTGCGCACGCCGGAGATCGTGGCCGAATCCCCGTCGACGTACTGCAGATACGTCGGCAGAAACGTCATCGCGCCGAGCATCGCGAAGCCCACGATGAAGCTGAGGATCGAGCAGACCGTGAAGACCGGGTTGGAGAACAGCCGCATCGGCAGCATGGGTTCGGCCGCACGCGTCTCCACCAGGCAGAACAGACCGAGCGCGACCACACCGCCGACGAAGAGGCCGATGATGGTCGGTGATGCCCAGGCGTACTCGTTGCCGCCCCAACTCGTCGCCAGGATCAGGGCGCTGGCGCCGACCGCGACCAGCGCGATGCCCAGATAGTCGATGACCGGCCGGGTCACCGACTTCACCACGGGGATGGTGCGGGCCGCCGCGATCACCACCACGATCGCGAGGGGCACGTTGATGTAGAACGCCCACCGCCACGACAGATGGTCCGTGAACAGTCCGCCGAGCAGCGGCCCGATGACCGTGGCCACACCGAACACGGCGCCGATCGCGCCCTGGTACTTGCCCCGCTCACGCAGCGGAATGACATCCGCGATCAACGCCATGGAGGTCACCATCAGACCGCCCGCGCCGATGCCCTGCAACGCCCGCCAGGCGATCAGCAGCGACATGTTCGTGGCGAGCCCGCACAGGAACGAACCCGTGATGAAGATGATCGCCGACACTTGGAAGACCACCTTGCGGCCGAACAGGTCGCCGAACTTGCCGACCAGCACCGTCGCCACGGTCTCGGCCAGCAGGTACGCGGTCACCACCCACGACATGTGCGCCGCGCCGCCCAGATCGGACACGATCGTCGGCAGCGCGGTGCCCACGATCGTCTGGTCGAGCGCGGCGAGAAGCATGCCCAGCACGATCGTCGCGAAGACGATGTTGCGGCGCCGGCTGTCCAGCACCGGCGGCCCGGGCGCCCCCGCCGCGGGTGGCGCGGAATCCTCCGTGATCGTCACAATCGCCACCCTCACACCGGTGGGCACCCCGTGCATGCGGGGCCACCCGCCCGGTGTACCGGCGGGGAGGCCCCTCCTCCGGGCCCGGAGGAGGACCCGGGTCCGCGGCGTCACACCCGGCGAACTACGCCCGCGGATTCCTGCGCAGCAGGTAGGTGTCCATGATCCAGCCCTTGCGTTCCCGGGCCTCGGCGCGCAACCGCTCGATACGGGGGGCCGCCTCGGCCAGCGGACCGGAGGCGAGGATCTCGTCGGGCGTGCCGATGTAGGCACCCCAGTAGATGTCGATGTCCTCGTCCGCGTACCGCCGGAACGTCTGGTGGGCGTCGAGCATCACGACCACGTCGTCCACCCCCTCGGGGAAGCCCTCGGCGAGGCGCCGCCCGGTGGTGATCTGCACGGGCCGGGCGACCCGGTTCAGTCCCGTGCGGTGCCGGGCGACGAGCGCCGAGACGCTGCTGATGCCGGGCACCACGTCGTACGAGAACGCCACCGTGCCCCGGTCCAGGATCTCCTCCAGGATGCCGAGCGTGCTGTCGTACAGGGCGGGATCGCCCCAGACGAGGAACGCGCCGCTCTCGTCCTCGCCCAGCTCCTCGGCGATCAGCCGCTCGTAGATCGCGGCTCGGGCGCTGCGCCAGTCCCCGACGGCCGGCGAGTAGGCCTGGCCCCCCGCCGTTCGGTCCCGGTCCGGGTCGCGGGCCTCGACCAGGCGGTACGCCCCCTCGGGTAGGTGCGCGTCGAGGATGTCGCGGCGCAACTGGACGAGGTCCGACTTCACCTCGCCCTTGTCCAGGATGAAGAACACGTCCGTGCTCCTCAGCGCCTTGACCGCCTGCAGCGTGAGCTGATCGGGGTCGCCCGCACCGATGCCGATGACATGAATCTTTCGCACACCCAGAGTCTGCCGCACGCCACTGACCGTGGACGCACCGCACCCGGCGGAGCCCGGTCCGGCACCCGGCGGGTGCCTGGTCGGGGGCGACGGCAGGCAGGGCCGGGCACCCGACCCGTACCGGGGCGGGTGGGGCGCGCACGCGTCAGGCGGCCCGGCCGCGCAGCCGTGGCGACGCCGCCGCCGCGTCGACCGGCCCGCCGTCGCGCTCTACGACGGCCGCCAACTCCCGTGCCCAGACGACGAGTTCCGCGAGGTCCAGGTCGTGGGGCCGCGGCCGGCCGGTTCCCGCCGTCCACTCCTCGACCGCCCCGGCGCCGCGGCGCAGCAGCCGTGCACCGCCGGTCGTGTTTCCCCGGGCCGCGTGGGTGAGCCCCACGGCGAGCTGGGCCAGCCCCCGCCAGAGCCCGCGCTCGTCCGGCGGACCGGACTTCCAGGCGTCCTCGAAGACCTCGTGCGCGTGGAACGGCCTGCCCGCGTCCAGCAGCGTCTGCGCCTCGGCGACCGTCGCCCCGGGACCGCGCACGACACCCTCCGGCTGCCGTTCCACGCCGTTCGCGCCGTACGGCAGGGGACGCCCCAGTCCGTCGCGGGGACGGGCGTTCCGCGCCCGTCCCTCGGTGTCCCGATCACGTCCGCCGTACTGTCGCGTCTCCGATGTCCCGGTCATACGCCGATTGTCGCGCGCCCCGTCCCCCTGCGGAGCAGCCCCCGGCGTGGGGTAAGGTTCTGTTCGCACGATCACGCGGGTCACCGCGGGTGAACGCACCGGGACGTGGCGCAGCTTGGTAGCGCACTTGACTGGGGGTCAAGGGGTCGCAGGTTCAAATCCTGTCGTCCCGACTTGCACGAACGCAGGTCGTAGGCCGTTTCCGCTTCCGCGGGAACGGCCTTTTCGCTGTTCCGCCGACTGATCGCCACCCGATGTCCCGGGGCGGGTCGGGCAGGATCCTGACGGTGTGTCCCTCGCCGCCGCCGGTGCGCCCTCTCCTTCCCACCTTCCTCCCCTTCCGGCCCCCTCTCGTCCGGCGCCGTCGGCCTCCTCGCTGCCCGGTGCCGTGGTGCCGTCGCGCGTGTCCCGTCCGTCCGGCTGCCGATGGCGCCGACTCCGACCAGCCCCCACCCCCACCTCGACGCCGACTTCTGCCTCGGCCCCGACTTCGACCACGGCCCGGGCTCGCCGAGCCCGGCAGGCTGACCGCACCAAAAATTGGACACAATCAGCCGTGCCATTCAATCAGGGAACGACTATGGTGCCTGCACAGAGACGCTGAGGCCTGGATGGCGAACCGAAGTTGTGTACAAGTTGGCGACAGGCTCCCGAGGTGCACGATGCGGGCGAGAGGTGGACATCCCATGGCTGACGACCGGCCGAGTGACTGCCGTACGGCGGCGGCTGCCCAGGGACCCTTGGCGGGGGTGCGGGTCGTCGAGACGGGCTCGCTGATCGCGGGGCCGTTCTGCGGACAGCTGCTCGGCGACTTCGGGGCCGAAGTGATCAAGGCCGAGGACCCCGGCAACGGCGACCCGATGCGGCAGTGGGGGAGCAACCTCCCGCAGGGACTCTCCCTGACCTGGCCGATCATCGCCCGCAACAAGAAGTCGATCACGTGCGACCTGCGCAGGCCCGAGGGGCTGTGACTGCTGCGGGACCTGCTCGCGACGGCCGACGTCCTCATCGAGAACTTCCGGCCGGGCACCCTGGAGCGGTGGGGGCTCGGCCCGGCCGAACTCGCCGAGCTGAACCCCCGGCTCGTGGTCACCCGGGTCACGGGCTACGGCCAGGACGGGCCGTACTCCCGGCGCGCCGGATTCGGCTCCATCGGCGAGGCGATGGGCGGCCTGCGCCACATCACCGGGGAACCCGATCGCGCACCCAGCCGCACCGGCATCTCGATCGGCGACTCGCTGGCCGGCACGTTCGCCGCGCTCGGCACCGTGATGGCCCTGTTCTCCCGTGAGCACACCGGCCGTGGTCAGGTCGTCGACTCCGCGATCTACGAAGCCGTACTGGCGATGATGGAGTCGATCCTGCCGGAATGGGAGCTGAGCGGGTCGCGGCGCGAGCGCACCGGGTCGGTCCTGCCGGGCGTCTCGCCCAGCAACGTGTATCCCACCCGCGACGGCTCGTCCGTCCTCATCGCGGCCAACCGGGACACGGTGTTCAACCGGCTGGCCGCGATGATGGGCAGGCCGGAGTGGCAGACCGACGAGCGGTTCGGGACCCACGCCGCCCGCGGGGAGCACCAGGCCGAGCTCGACAAGCTGGTCTCCGAGTGGACCGAGGGCCAGGACGCCGAGGCGCTGCTGGAGCTCCTGCACGACAGCGGGGTGCCGGCCGGGCTGACGTACACCGCGCAGGACATGTTCGCGGACCCGCACTTCGAGGCGAGGCAGACGATCGTCCGGCTGATGCACGGCAAGCTGGGCTCGTTCCCGATGCAGAACGTCGCCCCCAGGATGTCCGGAACCCCCGGCGCGGTGCACACGCTCGGCCCGGAACTGGGACAGCACAACGACGAGGTGTACGGCGGAATCCTCGGCCTCGACACGGCGGCCTGCGCCCTGCTGCACGAGCAGGGCGTCATCTAGCGGTCCGGCCGTGGACACCGGGCAAGGAGAGGAGACACCCGTGAACGTCAGAATCTGTGAAGTGGGGCCGCGCGACGGCCTGCAGAACGAACCCGAACACCTGAGCCCGCGGCAGCGCGCGGACTTCGTCGACCGGCTGTCCGCCACCGGCGTCGCCGGCATCGAGATCGCCAGCTTCGTCAACCCCGCCCGCGTGCCGCAGATGGCCGGCGCGGAAGAGGTCTGCGCCGCGGTGAAGCCCGCCGAGGGGGTCGGCCTCGCGGCGCTCGTGCTCAACGGCCGCGGTTACACCCGGCTGGCGGAGACCCGGTGCGTGGAGGCCCGGATGGCCTTCTGCGTCACCGAGACCTTCAACGAGCGCAACCAGGGCCGCAGCGTCGAGCGGTCGATCGCGGAGGCCGCCGACATCGTCGCCGCGGCGCACGCGGACGGCCGCCGGGCCACGGTCACCCTGGCCGCGTCGTTCGGCTGCCCGTTCGAGGGGGCGGTCGACCCCGGCCGGGTGCTGGCCATCGCCGAGCGGGTCGCGGCCAGCGGCGCCGACGAACTCGTCTTCGCCGACACCATCGGCGTCGGAGTACCCCGCCAGGTGACCCGGCTCCTCACCGGCGCGGCGGGGCTGGGCATCCCGCTCGGCCTGCATCTGCACAACACGCGCAACACCGGCTACGCCAACGCCTACGCGGGGGTGGAAGCCGGCGTGTCGGTCCTGGACAGCTCCGTCGCCGGCATCGGCGGCTGCCCCTTCGCTCCGAAGGCGACCGGTAACATCGCCACCGAGGACCTCGTCTACCTGCTCGAAGGGCAGGGCGTGGACACCGGCATCGATCTCGACGCGCTGCTGTCCACCGCAGCGTGGATCACGGAGGTTCTCGGCAGGCCGCTGCCGGGACAGCTGCTGCGCGCCGGACGGTTCCCCGCGCCCGCGCGATGACCCCACGGAACGGTGGCGCGGAGGTGTCCGGCCGCGCGCAGGTCATGGCGCCGTACCGGGAGCAGAAACGATGACGAAGCCGTCGGTGAGGGTCTACGAGGACCTGCGCAGGCGCATCCTGACCGGCGAGCACGCGTCGGGCGCGTGGCTGCGCGAGGAGAACATCGCGACCACCTACGAGGTGAGCCGCACTCCCGTGCGCGACGCGCTGCGCCGGCTCCAGGCGGACGGGCTGGTCACCCTGCACCCCAACCGCGGTGCGCAGGTGACCGGATTCGACGCCGCCGACCTCGACGACATCTTCAGCCTGCGGGCGCTGCTGGAGGGCTACGCGGCGCGTCGTGCGGCCGAGCGCGACGGGTCGGAGGCCGAGCGCGAGGAGTTGCGCGCGCTGTGCGACGCCATGGACGAGGTGGCGAGCGCCGGCGGCGACGACGCCGACGACAGGATCACCGAACTCAACCTGGAATTCCACCGCGCGCTGCACCGGGCGGCCGGCAACGCGCTGCTCCCCGGAATCCTTTCCGGGGTCATCGAGATCTCCCTCGTACGGCATACGTTCCACAACTACTCCCCGGAGGAGATGCGGCGCAGCCTGCGTCAGCACCGTGAACTGGTCGACGCCCTCACCGCCCGCGACGGGTTGTGGGCGCAGTCGGTCATGACGGCGCACGTGCTCTCCGCGCGGGCGTCCCTCAGCCGGCACCGGGCCGACCAGCCGCCCGGGAAGTGACCGGGCGCCCCTGCTGCATCCTTCTCGAGAGTGGCAGGTCAATGGCCCCCAAGTCACCTCAGAAAGCTCGGATTCCGCGTGCCGCTGCGGAGTTGTTCGCCGAGCATGGTTACCACGGCACCGGAATGGCCCAACTCGAGCCGGCTGTCGGGCTCCAGAGAGGTGCGCTCTACCACCACATCGGGCACAAGGAAGCCCTGCCCGCGGAGGTGGGCCTGGTCAACCGGCTGGTGCCGGCCGGAACGGCGTTGGAGGCCGCGCTGGACCTGGCCGCCAAGGTGGCCTCGGCCGGTCCGCTCGCGGTCGCCGCGACGAAGCGGATCGCGCGTTCCAGCGCCGACTGGACGCTCGCCGAAGGCTGGGAGGAGCAGGAGAGGATCATCGCGCCGGTGTTCGTCTCCGAGGACGCGCGTGAGGGTGCCGCGGCGTTCGCGGAGAAGCGCGGCCCGGTGTGGAGCGGCCGGTAGGTCAGGACGCGACGGCCCGTCGGTTTCCTCCGTGGACCGCCCTCCCGGTCCTCCCGGTCCTCCGGTTCCTCGCGTGGACCGTCTCGGTCCGCCGGGCGGCGCCGGGCGGAGGGTGGCCCGGCGGCCGCGACGGGCGGGACGTCGGCCCTCCCCGGTTCCGGGGCGTCCGGCGGGGTCGCGCGTCAGGAAAGGCGTCCGACATGCGCCAGCGCCTGCCTCAGCAGCACGCCCTGGCCGCCGGGCATGTCGTCCGCGACCACCGGTGACGCGGCCTCTTCGGGGCTGAACCAGACCAGGTCGAGGGCGTCCTGCCGGGGGCGGCAGTCACCGGTCACGGGGACGATGTAGGCCAGGGACACGGCGTGCTGGCGGGGGTCGTGGAACGGCGTGACACCCAGCGTCGGGAAGTACTCGGCGACGGTGAAGGGCTGCAGGGAGGCCGGGATTCGGGGGAGTGCCACCGGGCCGAGGTCCTTCTCCAGGTGGCGCAGCAGGGCGTCGCGGACCCGCTCGTGGTGCAGCACTCGGCCGGAGACGAGCGTGCGGCTGACCGTCCCGTCCGGACCGATACGGAGCAGCAGCCCGATGTGGGTGACTTCGCCGTTGTCGTCGACGCGCACCGGTACGGCTTCCACGTACAGGATCGGCAGGCGGGCGCGGGCCGATTCCAGTTCGTCACGGGACAGCCAGCCGGGCGTGGTTTCGGTCAAGTCAGACATTGCTTGATCATACTTTCCGTGCGTCCGCTGCGGGCGTGATGCTCCAGGTCAACGATGCCCCACGGCAGGGGCCATCGCGCATCCCTCGGCGTCAACCAGGCGGTGTCGCCCCGGAGAGCCGTCGACGGAATCCGGTCCCGGCAGCGCGCGTCGCGCGCACTCGGTCGTCGAACCGGGCTCCACCAGCGGCGCAGGGCACGACCACCGACGAGATCGCCGTCGCCCGCATCCTGGATCACGGCGGCGACGGGAAGGACCTCGTCTTCAACTACGGTGCCGGGCGGCGACGTGGGAGGTCGCCGGGATCGGGAACCGGTTCGCCTGCACGGTGACGGCCCCGGGGCCCGACGCGGCGGACGGGTTCGTCAGCTTCGAACTGTGAGCCCCGGCAGCCTCGTAGCCTGGTGCACGCCCGGCAGGACGCCCGGCGGGACCACGGGAGCGGCATGGCCACGGAATGCACCACGGACATCACCGAAGCGGTCGTCGACAGCTTCGTGGGCACGGCCGACCCGAGACTGCGCGAGCTGCTCGGCGCGCTCTCCCGCCACCTCCACGCCTTCGCCCGCGAGACACGACCGACGACGGGGGAGTGGGAGCGCGCCATCGACTTCCTGACGGAGACCGGCCGGATGTGCACGGACACCCGGCAGGAGTTCATCCTCCTGTCGGACGTGCTCGGCGTCTCCATGCTCGTGGAGGCCCTGAACGGCCACCGTGACCCGGGCGCGACGGAGTCGACGGTCCTCGGCCCGTTCCACATGACGGCGTCGCCCGTACGGGAACTCGGCGCGACCATCGACCTGGTGGGCACCGGCGAGCCGTGCGTGGTCAGCGGCCGGGTGCTGTCCCGGGACGGCACCCCGCTGCCCGGCGCGGTCCTCGACGTGTGGCAGGCGGACGGCGAGGGCTTCTACGACGTCCAGCGGCCGGACGTCCAGCCGCCCGGCAACGGACGCGGGCTCTTCACGGCGGACGGCGAGGGCCGCTTCCGGTTCCGCACCTGTGTGCCGAGCCCGTACCCGATCCCCACCGACGGCCCGGTCGGCGCCCTGCTCAGGGCCACCGGCCGCCACCCCTACCGGCCCGCCCACATCCACTTCATCGCCTCGGCCGAGGGGCATGCCCCCATCACCACGCACCTCTTCGTGGCGGGCAGCCCGTATCTCGGCTCCGACGCCGTCTTCGCCGTCAGGAAGAGCCTCGTCCAGGACTTCGCCGAGACCGACGACTCCTCCCTGGCACGGGAGTTCGGCGTCGCGAACCCCTTCCGGCACGCCCACTTCGAACTCGTACTGGAGTCGGCATGACCACCCCACCGAGCGCTCCGCTCGACTTCTCCTACGAGACCCGGCCCGCCCGGGTCGTCTTCCGGCCCGGCGCCTCGGTCACCGCGACACCGGGGGAGGCCGCGCGGCTCGGGCTGCACCGGGTCCTCGTGGTGTGCGGCAGCCGGGGCGTGGAGGCCGCGCGGTCGGTGGCGGACGCGCTCGGCGACAGCTGCGTCGGCCTGCACGACGGAGCCCGGATGCACGTACCCGTGGAGGTCGCCGACCGGGCGGTCGAGGTGGCGCGCGCGGCGGGCGCCGACGGCTGCGTCGCCGTCGGCGGCGGCTCCGCGATCGGCCTCGGCAAGGCGATCGCGCTGCGCACCGGCCTGCCGCTGATCGCCGTCCCGTCCACCTACTCGGGCTCCGAGATGACGCCCGTGTGGGGCCTGACCGAGCGCGGGGTCAAGCGCACCGGCCGCGACCCCTCCGTACAGCCCCGCTGTGTCGTCTACGACCCCGACCTCACCCTCGGCCTCCCGGTCCCGCTCTCGGTGACCAGCGGCGTCAACGCGCTGGCGCACGCGGTCGAGTCGCTGTACGCCCCCGACGCCTCCCCGCTGGTCTCCCTGATGGCCGAGGAGGGCGTACGGGCGATGGCCGGCGCGCTGCCCGAGGTGGCCGCCGCCCCCGCCGACCCGGAGGCGCGCGGCCGGGCCCTCTACGGCGCATGGCTGTGCGGTGCCTGCCTCGGCGCGACGACCATGGGCCTGCACCACAAGCTGTGCCATGTCCTCGGCGGCACCTTCGGCCTGCCGCACGCCGAGACGCACACCGTGGTCCTCCCGTACGCCCTCGCCTTCAACGCGGCGGCCGCGCCGCGGGCGATCGCCGTCCTGTCCCGCGCCCTGGGCGCCGACGACGTCCCCCGCGCCCTGCGCGAGCTCGCCGGCGGTCTGGGAGCTCCCCGCACACTCGCCGAACTCGGCCTGAAGGAAGCGGACTTGATGCCGGCGGCGACCCAGGTCGCCGCCGAGTCCTATCCCAACCCCCGCGAGGTCACCGCGAACGGCGTCCTGGGGCTGCTGACGGCGGCGTACGAGGGATGGGAGCCGCGGAGCGAGGTCTTCTAGGGGCGCTGGGGCCGGTTCCACCGCCGCCACGAGTGACCGGCCGGGTCCGTCTGGCCACCCTCCCGACAGGTGCTGACGCACCATCATGTGCCTTGCTGTACAGGTCAGTTGAACAGTTGACGACTTATCGGGCCGTTCCGGTGGGCGTGGCGCACATCACCCCGGCGGGCGTCGAAAGGTGAAGCGCGGCTTCACGGGTTCATGACACCCTCACCTCTGGTTACCCACCGGTAATCCCACGCCACCCCCCACCCCCCTCAGGACTGACCTTGCGTATCCGCAAGCGGCCCTCGCGCGCCGTCGTGCCCGCGCTCGCCGCATCCGCCCTCTTCCTCGCCGCCGGCTGCTCCGCGAGTCCCGCGGACTCGCCCTCCCGGGCCGATCGTGCCCGGCCCGCCGCGGCCTCCGCCTCCGCCAGCGCGGACACCGGGCAGCCGCTCGCCGTCGCCGCCGCCCCGGAGGCCGCGGCCACCTCGACCGCCGTCGCCCGTCCGGGTGCGTCCGGCGGCCGGGCCCACCGGGCCGCGCTCAAGGTGGCCTCGTACGACAGCAGGACCCGACGTGCCGTCATATCACCCATTCGCAAGGGTGGTTCGGGCGGGAGCGCGTCGGAGTCGCCGTCCCCGTCCGCCGGGAGCACGGCGAAGCCACGCGGCACCGCCGTGGGAGACGTCATCGCCAGCGCACCCGCCCCCGGCGCCCCCGACGGCCTCCTCGCCAAGGTGACCTCGGTGATCGGCGAGCACGGCGACGGCACCGAGGTGCAGACCGCGCCGACGACCCTGGACGCGCTGCTCGGCGACGACGACGCGAAGGGCTCCGTCCCCGTCGACCCGGCATCCTTCGACATCGAGAAACTGCTGCCGGACGTGCGGGTCTCCTGGGCGAAGGCCGGAGACGTCCACGTCGGTCCCGAGGGAGCGAAGGTCCCGCTCGGCAGCCTGCGGATCGATGTCGGCGCGAAGGTGGCCACGGCTCCCGGGGCACCGGCGTCGGCCTCCGCGTCCGTGTCCGGGTACGTACAGGTCGCGCCCGACGTCGACTTCTCCTACGGCGGCGACGGGGCCGGCTCCGGTCCGGGTGCCGCGTACCTGGGCGTCTCCGGCGACTGGGACGCGCAGTGGACGGTGAAGGGGCGCGCCGCCGCCTCCGCGCGGCCCCAGCGGGTGGCGTTCGCGAAACTGCACGCCGACCCCGTGCTCCAGGTCGGCCCGATTCCCGTCGTGGTGAACCTCGATCTGACCTGCTACTTCCAGGTCGCCGCCGACGGAACCGTCAGTGTCGACGTCGAACAGCGCCTGAAGGGCGACTTCAAGGCCGGTGGCACGTTCGGTACTGCCCAGGGGTGGACACCGGTCGACGAGTCGCACATGACGAGCAGTCCGGTGCACACCTCGGTCAGCGCGGCGGGGCAGCTGAAGGCGGCCCTCGGCGCGGAAGCCACGGTCGGCCTGTACGGCGCCGTCGGTGTCACCGCCGACCTGGCGCCGTATCTGCGCGGCGAGGCCGCGGGCTCGGCCGACGCCGCGACCGCGACCGGGTCCAAGGCGAAGCCCGACGCCACCGCGACCGGCGCCTGGGCTCTCTACGGAGGTGTCGACCTGACGGGCACCCTGCGGATGCAGCTGTCCGTCTTCGGTACGCCCGTCTTCCAACGCGCCATCCCCTTGGGCGCGTTGCACCGCGAGTGGAAGCTGGCCGACGGCCGCGTGTAGCTCGAACACCTCCTGTGCCCGGCGTTCGCGTGTAGTTCAGGCGCATCCTGCGCCCAGCCATCACGTGTAGTTCAGGCGCATCCTGCGCCCAGCCATCTGTAGTTCAGGCGTGTCCTGTGCCAACTATCAGGTGTGGTTGCGACGCACCCTGTGTCCGGCGGCAACCCGGCCGCCGGGCACGGGAGTCGAGCCCCGGACGGGCCCGGCGTTCTCCCAACTTCCCTTCCTGCGATCCCCATTGGTAGATCCTTCATCGCTCCGACACCCGCGACCTCTGGTGTTTTTCGCGCCCACCCGAAAGGCTGACCTGGGCATGCCAAGACGACCGCCTGGCCCGCCCCGCCCCCACGTCGCGGTCGATCTGGAGGAAGCAGTGAAAAGAAGCTCGCGGATCCGCAAGGTCTCGGTGATTCTCGGCAGCGCCGTCGCGCTGGTCGTCGCCTTCCCGGGCAGCGCCCTCGCCGACCCGCCGAAGGCCTTGCCCGCGAACGCGGACGGACTGGAGCAGACGTTCCAGCCGGCCTTCGACTACGACACCGACGGCTGTTACCCGACGCCCGCCATCGGCCCCGACGGCACCGTCAACGGCGGTCTCAAGCCCTCCGGGGCCCTGAACGGCCAGTGCCGCGACTCCTGGGACCTTGACAACACCAACGGGTACTCCCGCGAGAAGTGCAACAACGGCTGGTGCGCGATCATGTACGGCCTCTACATGGAGAAGGACCAGGCCGTCGCCGGCAGCGGCCTCGGCGGGCACCGCAACGACTGGGAGCACGTCGTGGTGTGGGTCCAGGACAACGAGGCCAAGTACGTGTCCACCTCGGCCCACGGCAACTTCAACATCTACGGCCGGGACCAGATCCGCTGGGACGGCACGCACCCCAAGGTCGTCTACCACAAGGACGGCATCCGCACGCACTGCTTCCGGCCCGCGAACACCAATGACGAGCCGCCGGAGAACCACCACCACACCTGGCAGTTCCCCACCCTGGTCGGCTGGAACGGCTACCCCGCCGGGCTGCGCGAGAAGTTGAGCGCGTACGACTTCGGCAGCGCCGTGTTCGGACTCAAGGACGGCAACTTCAACGCCCACTTGGTGAAGGCCAAGCCGGCCGGTATCACCTTCGACCCCAACGCCTGACCCGCGGCCCGGTGGTGGGTGACGCGCCCGGCGTCACCCACCACGGCCCGGTGCCGCGACAGAAGCGGCCGGTACCGTGCCGGGCGCCCGCGGGGGTGTGGCCGGCTCTCGCTCCGGTACATCCCAGGACGCGAGAGCCGTGTTCCGTGGCACGGGGTGCACTTCGGAGCATGGGCGTTGCCGGTAGCGTGATCGCCTGCCGCATGGAAGGTCCATGTGTCCGGCCGGCCCGTGCGAGGGATTTCGGTGACGAGCGATGGGACCGCGATGAGCGAACTGACGAAGCCCGGAATCGAGGTTCCGGAGGGTGAAGCGCCCTCCGAGCTGCGGGGCGGAAGGCAACTGCTCACCGGTATTTCAGAGTAGCGTTTTCAGAGTGGCCCCAGAATGCGTACCGCACCACCGGGCAGTTCAGCGGTACGCCGCGGGCCCGGCACGTCGGCAACCAGAAGGACCTCGCGTCATGGCGCACCACGTCGGTTCGCATTGAGACCGCGGCGCTGCCCCCCCCGCCGGCCATCCGGCAGGGGCGCTGTCGTCTTCGTCAATCACTGTCGTTCGGCGGCATGGCCCCGGCTGCCACGGCATTCCGGCCGGGGCGTCTCCGCGGGCACAGCCGTTCCCGGCCGACGGCGTCAGCCGCCGCGCTTCAGGCGAACGACGGCGGGGGCGTTGAAGGGGGCGCCGGACTGGTTGACCTGGACCTGGCCGGCGCCCAGCCACTCGTCGGTGCCGGGTATCCGGTGGACCTCCTCCAGCCACAGCGACTGCTTCGACCCCTTGCGGGCACCGGTCGACAGGGGGAGGCGATGGCTTTTGATCTTCACGCACCGGCCGTCCCCGGTCAGGAACCAGTTGCGGTCGAGGAACAGGCCCGCGTCGTCCTGCGCCACCGGGATCCGCTGGGCGCACCCGCCGGGTGCGGGCCGCTGCGCGACCCACTTGGAGCCGTCCCGGCGCAGCTGGATGAACCCGTCCGCGGGTTCCTCCCCGCCCTCGCCGTGGTTGAAGCTGTTGATGCCGTATGCGAGCACCTCACCGCTGTCGAGCGCGATGACCCGGCTGAGTCTTGCGCCGGCCTCCGGCGGTATGGGCTCCTCGAAATGGGCTTGCGGAGTCTCCACCGGCTTCCAGGACGTACCGTCCCAGTGCATCGAGGCGGGCTGGCTGTAGCGCTCGCCGGAGCCCTGTTCGGTGCCCGGCCCGGTGGAACGGCTGCCGACTGCCCAGACGTCGTCGGGTCCCGCCACCGCCAGGTCGGATGCGGCGTACGGCAGCCGCGTCGGGGTCCAGCGAGTGCCGTCCCAGTGCTGAGCGGTCCCGTTCCCGAGGAGGACCCAGATGTCCTCCGGACCCGCGGCCGCGAGGCGCACGACACCGCCCGGCGGAGGGTTCGGCACCGCTGACCAGCGGACGCCGTCCCACAGCGCCCAGGAGTTCACGCCGAATTCCGTTCCTGAGATGTGCCATTCCATCCACAGGGCCTTCTCGCCGACCTCGTGGAGCACAGGTTCCGAGTCGAGGGTGCCGAACGCCTCGGGGAGGGGCCCTCGTTGCCAGCGCGTGCCGTCGTAGTGCTGCAACGGGCCGTTGGAGTCGCCGTCGCTGTCGAGCGCGACAGCCCAGATGTCGTCCTCGGCCAGGACGGCGAGATCCGCAAGACGTCCATGGAAGTCGAAGACACGCTCGAACTCCCAACTCGCGGAGCCCATCGTGCCGGCAGGGCCCGTGGTCCGGGAGTCGGTAGGCTCCGAGCCCGCACCGCACCCCTCAGCCGCGAGCACACCGGCCAGCACGGCAACGGCCACCAGCCCTCTGCGGATGATGCCCCTGGCTCTGCGCACGCCCACTCCCCTTGTCGCTCCCCAACCGGCGGGAAGGGTACCCGGTTCGGCACACGCACCTCACGGCGTCACTCCGTCGACGTCTAGCGGTCCTTCACCGAAGAAGAGGTGTTCGTCATTCTGGACGGAACCCTGCTGCCGATCGACCGCATCGCCGTCGACACCCCCTACTACTCTGGAAGCGCAAGCGCCATGGCAGGAACGTGCAGGTCCTGACCGATCCGTTCGGACGGCTGCTCTGGGTCTCGCGTGCTCTGCCCGGCTCGACTCAGGACCTGGCTGCCGCGCGACAGCACGGGATCATCGAAGCCCTCACTGATGCCGGACTCAAACGTTGGCCGGACAAGGCGTATCAAGGCCAGCACCAACCGAATGACCGACGTCGTGAAGGCAGTCCGCGTCCTTCACCTCGCTGAGCGGCCGGTCCTGCACTTCGGTCCGGAAGGTGGTCGTAGGGGAGGGGGCAGAAAGCCTGCTCGGAGTACCATCCCCGCGAGGTCCTTAAGGCCGGCGCACCGCAACCCCCGCAGTGGCGCAGTCGTATGGGGCATCCATGGAGAGAGGGCAGAGGGGAATGAGCGTGGCGGAGAGCTGGTCCCGCGTGATGAGTCTTCTTCGGCAGCACGCCCCGGCCGATCACGCGGATCTGCCTGGGCCCGCTACGGAACAGATGCTCGCGGCCGCCGAGGAACGGATGGGTATCTCCCTCCCTCAGGATCTGCGGGCGTGGCTGTTGCAGAACAATCTGGATCTTCCTGAGGAAGATGTGGACGACGATGTGGCGTGTTGCGGCTTCGCCGGGTTCCCGGAAGAGGGAAGCTTCTTTCTGGGCATACGGGCGATGGAGAAGCTCTACGCGAACCGCTCCATGCCCGGTGGATTCGACCCTCCGGACCAGCCGGACAATCCGTTCTGGCGTAATGAGTGGATCCCGTTCCTGTCGGATCAGGACGGCTGGACGGGAAAGTTCATCGACGTGCGGGACGGGCGTGTCGGCAGGTGGTTTGTGGGTGAGATCACGATCACGGGCGAGTACGAATCGCTGGCTCACTATTTCGACTCCGTGGCGGAGCTGCTGACGAAGATCGCCGATGGAAACGATCCGGTCTGTGAGGTCGCCGAAGGGCGACTCGTCTGGTTGTGAAACGAAAGATCCGCCGCGTCGGTCCCACTGGATGACCGTCATCGCCAAAGCCGTCCTCCCTGGAGTGGCGACGGTGAAGAAGCATTTTCAGCGTTGACGCTCCAGGGTGAGAACGGCCGCGGCCGTCATGCGGTTGGGACTGACGCGGGCTTTGCGGAAGACGTGCCAGGACTTCAGTCTCGCGACGCTTCGTTCGACTGGTGCTCGTGCCGCTGACAGGGCCCGGTTGACCGTCCGCTGGGTCGGGCTGAGGTCCTGGTGCGGAAGTCGCCGGGCCACGTCCTAGGAGCCGAGAACCCGTTCCTGGTGACGCGGTGGCCTGCCCGTGTGCCACGGCACCACCTCCCCGAACCGCACGAGTTCGCCGTACAGTGCCGGATCGGCCTTTTCGCGCAGCAGCAGGTCGAGCACCGCGACCGCGGCCCGCGCCGGGGTCTGGGCCTGGCTGAAGTCGGTGAACCACGGCCGGGACAGCGGTGTGTCAACGAGCCCCGGGCAGACCGCCGCGACCAGGGTGCCGCGGGCCAGGTCGGCGTCCCGGCGCTCGGCCGCGACCGCCCGTACGGCGGCTACCTGGGCCACCTTGGACGGCACGTTGATCCACTGGGGCCAGCCGAACTCCTGCTCGGTGCCCGCGTGCACGGCGGCCCGCCAGGACGCGACCGCGGCCTCCACCTCGTCGAGCGAGGCGCCGTCGAAGAGCGGGTGGAGCCGGGCGTCGAGACGACCCAGCGTGCCCAGCGAACTGGCCACCACGATCAGCCGCCCACCGGGACGCAGCACCGGGCCGAACGAGCGCAGCATCGCGTGCGCGCCCCCGTTCGCGACATCGATGAACGCGTCGGCCTGCTCGGCCTGCGACCGGTCCGGCGTCAGCATGGCGCTCGCGTTGGACACCACGATGTCCACCCCGCCGTGGCGCGCGCCGAGTTCGGCCGCCAGCTCCGCCACGGCCCGCGCGTCGGTGACGTCGAGGACGCGGCCCTCGACCCTGCTGGTGGTGTCCGCGGACCCGGTGACCCGGGTGACGGCTTCGGCGACCCGGTGGGCGTCGCGCCCCGTGAGCAGGACCAGGTCGTCGCGGTCCATCCGGGCGGCGAGACCTTCGACGAGCGCGAATCCGAGCCCCTGATTGGCGCCGGTGACGAGAGCGATGCGTGCGACAGTCATGCCCACCACGCTAGGAACGCCTCCGGCATGCGTCCAACGAAACCTGCTCACATCTGGTATGCGTCATCGTCATGGACTTCACCGACGTCTCGCTGGTCGCCCTGCGCGTTTTCCGTGAGGTGGCCGAACGCGGCACGTTCACCGCGGCGGCCGGTGCTCTCGGTTACACGCAGTCCGCGGTGTCCCGGCAGATCGCCTCCCTCGAACGGGCCGCGCGGGCCCAGCTGTTGGAGCGGCGCAGAGACGGCGTGCGGCTGACCGCGGCCGGGCACGTCGTGCTGCGCCGGGCCGTCGCGGTGCTCGACCAGATCGACGCGACCGCGCGGGAACTCGCCGGGCTGCCGGCCGAGGCCGGGACCGTCCGTCTTGGCTGGTTCGCCAGCGCGGGCGCCGTCCTGTTGCCCCGAGCCGTCGCCGCACTGCGCCGCAGCCATCCGGCGATCACCGTCAGCACCCGGGAGGGCAGCACACCCGCGCTGGTGCGCGCGCTGCGGGCCGGCACCCTGGACCTCGCCCTGCTCGCCTCGGCGCCACCGTTCCGGCCCTTCGACAGCGAGTCGCCCCCGCTGACGGTGCGGACGCTCGGTGAACGCAGTCTGCGGCTCGCGGTGCCCGCGGCCCATCCGCTCGCCGCCGGTGACTCGGTCGACATCGCCGACCTGCGGGGGCAGCGCTGGATCGCCGGTTCCCCCCTCGGCGACGAGAGGCTGATGGGCGTCTGGCCGGGACTGGACGAGCGTCCCGTGATCGCCCACACCGCCCGTGACTGGCTGGCCAAACTGCACCTGGTGGCCGAGGGCTGCGGCCTGACGACCGTTCCGGCCTCGCTGGCCCCCGCCGCGCCGGCCGGCGTACGGATCGTGTCCGTGCGCGGGGGCCCCGAGGAGCGGCGCCGCGTCGTCCTCGCCCGCCTTCCGGGGCCCTTGCCGGAACCGGCCGCCCGGCTGGCCGACGCGCTCCGGGCGGCGGCGGCCGACCTGAGCGAACCGTCCTGACGCGACCCCTCCCGGCCTCGGACGGCATCCCCTCCCGCGCTCGGACGATGTCTCCTCCCGGACGGCGACCCCGGTTGCGCTGGGACGATGACAATGCGTGCGCGGTCATCCACCGACGTGCGGTAGGGTTTGGATGCGCGATCGCGCGGGGAACCGCGAGGTGACGCATCGGGACGTGGCGCAGCTTGGTAGCGCACTTGACTGGGGGTCAAGGGGTCGCAGGTTCAAATCCTGTCGTCCCGACTGAAGAAGTCGTGGCCGGAGGCCGTATCGGAATTCCGATACGGCCTCCGGCTGTTTTTCGCGCTCCTCGGGGGACGGTGGCCGGCCTCCCGGCCGGGCGATGTCCCGGGCCCGCCCGGAACAGGCAGGTCAGGCCTGGTCCAGCAGGGAGATCAGGGCCTCCCGCAGGGTTGTCCGGGGATCCTTGACCGGCCCCTCGGACCGCCAGGCGACGAATCCGTCGGGGCGTACCAGCACCGCACCGTCCGCGGTCACGCCGTGGATCTCCGCCCAGTCCGCGTCACCCGCGGGGACGAGGTCCGCCTCGGGCCCCGTGCCGATCCGGTGGGAGTCGAGCGGGACGGACATCTGCCGGGCCAGGTCCCTCGCCGCGGCGTCCCATCCACCGGCGCCGTCCGCCGCGCTCAGCAGCACCATGGACCGCTCGTACAGGTCGAGGGTGGAGATCCGGGCACCGGCGCGGGTCAGCCACAGGTGCGGCGCCCGGGTTCCGGGCTCGCCCGTCAGCCGTACCCCCTCGGGCACGACCGGACCGGCCGGATCGGCGCCCAGGACCGCGCCCCGCGGGTAGCGGTAGGCGAGCGCCACGTTGAGGATCCCGCCCTTCCTGCCGCCGGGGCCGCCCTGGCCGCCGCGGCCGCCTTGACCACCGGGGCCGCCCTGGCCGCCCTGACCGCCGGCTTCGGGACCGGGGGTGTACCCGGGGTGGCTGTGCTCGACCGAACGCGACGAGGCCCGGGCGCTCGTCGCCTCGGCCACCGGCCGACGCTCGGCGTCGTAGGACTCCAGCAGTCCCGGACCGGCCCAGCCGGCCAGCACGGCGGACAGCTTCCAGGCCAGGTTGTGCGCGTCCTGGATACCGGTGTTGGACCCGAACGCCCCGGTGGGGGACATCTCGTGGGCCGAGTCGCCGGCCAGGAACACCCGGTCCCGCGCGTACCGTTCGGCGACCCGCTCGGCGGCGTGCCAGGCGGCCCTGCCGGTGATCTCCACATCCAGATCCGGCACGCCGATGGCCCGCCGGATGTGTTCCACACAGCGCTCGTCGGTGAACTCCTCCAGGGTCTCGCCGTGTTCGGGGTGCCAGGGAGCGTGGAAGACCCAGTGCTCCTTGTTGTCGACCGGCAGCAGAGCCCCGTCGGCCTCCGGGTTGGTCAGGTAGCAGACGATGAACCGCCGGTCACCGACGACCTCCGCGAGACCGCGCGAGGTGAACGTGACGCTCACGTTGTGGAACAGGTCGCCCGGCCCGGTCTGCCCGATGCGCAGCGCGTCACGGATGGGGCTGCGCGGACCGTCCGCCGCGACGAGGTAGTCCGCGCGGATCGTGGTGTGCTCGCCGGTCTCCCGGCTCTTGACCTTCGCGGTCACGCCCTCGGCGTCCTGCTCGAACGACATCAGCTCGGTGGAGAACCGCAGGTCGCCGCCCAGCTCCCGGGCGCTCTCCAGCAGGACCGGCTCCAGGTCGTTCTGGCTGCACAGGCACCATGCGCCCGGGCTGAAACGGGCGAGTCCGTTGCCGGGGTCGATCTCCTTGAACAGCCACTCGCCGGCATCGCCCACCAGGGTCGGCGTCTGCAGGATGCCGTGGTTGTCCGCGAGGACCGACGCGGCCTCCTCGATGCGCCGCTGGACCCCGGCCACCCGGAAGACCTCCATGGTGCGCACGTTGTTGCCGCGCCCCCGCGGATGGATCGAGGTGCCCGCGTGGCGCTCCACGAGGATGTGCGGCACACCGAGCCGCCCCAGGAACAGCGAGGTGGACAGGCCCACCAGAGAGCCGCCGACGATGAGGACGGGCGTGTGGTGACCGATCTCTCCGGCCTCTTCGAATCGGTTCATTGATTGCCTCCAGCGTCGCCTGCGACGTGAGTGAGGGAAGGGGATGCAGGTTCCATGCCCCTTGTGGACCGGTTCGCGCGCCAGGGGCACCCGGATGGCGCGCGGTTCACTCGTCCGACCCGTGGGGCTCGCGCACTGGGGAGCTCGCGTCAACGATCAGCTCATGGCGGCCCCGGCGTTTCGGATACCGCGGTCGTTCCTGACTTTCCGTGACGAAAAGGAGAGGTGTGCCGGAATGACTCCCTCGGGACGTATCTCGCAGTCGGCGTTCGACGGCTCCAAGCTTCGGGTGATCCTGCTGCTCGACCTGTACGAAGGCGCTCAGCAGCAGTTTCTCGACGCGTACGAACTCATGCGCAACCAGGTCGCCTCGGTCCCCGGTCACATCAGTGACCAGCTGTGCCAGTCGATCGAGAACCCCTCGCAGTGGCTCATCACCAGCGAGTGGGAGAGTGCCCCGCCCTTCCTCGCCTGGGTGAACAGCGAGGAGCACGTCGAAACCGTCAGGCCGATGCACAGCTGCGTCCGGGACACCCGGTCGATGCGCTACAGCATCCTCCGTGAGACGAGCCCCGCCGAACCGCTCACCCCGGAGTCGGTCAGGGCGCCCAAGCAGGTCGAGGCCCGTGTCGGCAACGGTGTGGCACGCCACGCCCTCACCTTCACCGTCAAGCCCGGATCCGAGTCGAAGGTCGCCGAGATCCTCGCCGGCTACCAGTCGCCCCAGGCCCAGGTCGACGACACCACCCGGCTGCGCCGCACCTCGCTCTTCATGCACGGCAACCGCGTCGTGCGGGCCGTCGAGGTGGAGGGCGACCTCCTCGCGGCACTGCGCCACGTCTCGCGCCAGCCCGAGGTACGGGCGGTCGAGGAAGCCATCAACCCCTACCTGGAGCAGGACCGGGACCTGAGCGACCCCGACTCGGCACGGGTGTTCTTCACCCGGGCGGCGCTCCCGGCCGTGCACCACGTGGTCTCCGGCCGCAAGGAACCCGCGAAGGTGCGGCGGCACGCGCTGTACTACCCGGCCCGGCCGGGCTGCGGCATGGAACTCGCCCGGCTGCTGGCCCACCAGGACGAGGCCGCGGCCGACGACAAGAACAGCCCGGTGTACAGCAGCACCGTCTTCCAGCGCGACGACATCGTGGTGCGGCTCATCGACATCGTGGGCGAGCTCGACGGCGACCCCGTCGCCTCCCTCGGCCTCAAGGGCGCCAAGAAGGCCGCCGAGCTGGAGCGCCTCCTCGACGGTGCCGCGATCGGCGTCGAGGGCTCGCTGGAGACGGAACGCAACATCAACCGCCTCCTGTCGCACGCCGACATGCTGCCCATCACCGACCGCAGCGCGGCGGACTCCTGACGGACCGCCGCTGCCCGCGTCCCCGGACGTCCCATCCGACGTCCTCGCCCCACCCGGAGGTACAAGCATGATCAAGCACCATCCACGCATCGTGGACCTGAGCGAGACGGAACCCAACCGCAGGCGCGGAGGCGACATCCGGGCCCTGCTCACGCCCGCCACGGCGGGGTCCACCAGCGGCTTCATGGGCCTGGCCATCATCCAGCCCGGCGAGCGCATCGGCGAGCACTACCACCCGTACTCCGAGGAGTTCGTGTACGTGGTCAGCGGCGCCCTCGAAGTGGACCTGGACGGTGAGGCGTTCGCGCTCCGGCCCGACCAGGGCCTGTTGATCCCGATCGACATGCGGCACCGCTTCCGCAACGTCGGCGACGAGGAAGCCCGCATGGTCTTCCACCTGGGCCCGCTCGCCCCGCGTCCGAGCCTCGGCCACGTCGACACGGAGGCGACCGACGCCGCGCCCGGCCACGAGGTCGTCATCGGCGGCCCGGACCTGTCCGCGCCGGACCACGGACAGCCGTCCGAGCGAAGTGGGGCCATACAGTGACCCGGCGGGTGGCCGTCACCGGCATCGGTGTGGTCGCTCCGGGCGGCACCGGAACGAAGGCGTTCTGGGACCTCCTCGCAGGCGGCCGCACCGCGACCCGCGGCATCACGCTGTTCGATCCCGCGGGACTGCGCTCCCGCATAGCCGCCGAATGCGACTTCGACCCGCTCGACCACGGACTCGACCCGGAGCTGATCCGGGACGCCGACCGGTACATCCAGTTCGCGGTGGTCGCCGCCGGGGAAGCCGTCCGTGACTCGGGACTCGACGCCGGCAGCCAGGACCCCTGGCGCGTCGCCGTGTCCCTGGGCAGCGCCGTCGGCGGCACCACCCGCCTGGAGCACGACTACGTCAAGGTCAGCGAAGGCGGCCGGCGGTGGGACGTGGACCACCGGGCGGCCGACCCGCGACTGCACCTGGCGTTCGCGCCCAGCACGCTCGCCTCGGTCGTCGCCGAGCAGTTCGGGGCCCAGGGACCCGTGCAGACCGTCTCCACCGGCTGCACCTCTGGACTCGACGCGGTCGGATACGCCTTCCACACCATCGAGGAAGGCCGGGCCGACGTCTGCATCGCCGGGGCGTCCGACTCGCCGATATCCCCGATCACCATGGCCTGCTTCGACGCCATCAAGGCCACGTCGCCCAACAACGACGACCCCGAGCACGCCTCCCGGCCCTTCGACGCCAACCGCAACGGTTTCGTCATGGGCGAGGGCGCGGCCGTGCTGATCCTGGAGGAGTACGAGCACGCCAGGGCCCGCGGCGCGCACATCTACTGCGAGATCGGCGGCTACGCCACCTACGGCAACGCCTATCACATGACCGGTCTGACCAGCGAGGGCCTGGAGATGTCCCGGGCGATCGACAGCACGCTCGATCAGGCCCGCCTCGACCCGACGCTGATCGACTACGTCAACGCGCACGGCTCGGGCACCCGGCAGAACGACCGGCACGAGACCGCCGCGGTCAAGCTGTCCCTGGGCGAGCACGCCTACAACACGCCCATGAGCTCCATCAAATCCATGGTGGGCCACTCGCTGGGCGCGATCGGCGCGATCGAGGTCGTCGCCTGCGTCCTCGCCCTGAAGCACCAGGTGGTGCCGCCCACGGCGAACTACGAAACCCCCGACCCCGAGTGCGACCTGGACTACGTGCCGCGCACCGCACGCCCCCGGAAGCTCAGGAATGTGCTCTCCGTCGGCAGCGGGTTCGGCGGATTCCAGTCCGCGGTGCTCCTGACCGGGACGGGTGGGAGGACACGATGAGTACTCAGCGCCCCCGGCGCGCGGCCGTCACCGGCATCGGTGTCATCGCGCCCAACGGATTGCGTGCGGACGCGTACTGGAAGTCCGTCAGGGAGGGCCTCGGCGTTCTGGACCGGATCACCCGCGAGGGCTGCGAGCATCTGCCGCTGCGCGTCGCGGGTGAGGTCCGGGCCTTCGACGCCGCGGACCTCATCGAGGAACGGTTCCTCGTCCAGACCGACCGGTTCAGCCATTTCGCGATGGCGGCGACCGTCCTCGCCCTCGACGACGCGGGCCTCGGCGCGGTCGACCCCGAGGAGGCGTACGACATCGGTGTGGTCACCGCCGCCGGATCCGGCGGCGGCGAGTTCGGCCAGCGGGAACTGCAGAAGCTGTGGGGACAGGGTTCCCGGTTCGTCGGCCCGTACCAGTCCATCGCCTGGTTCTACGCCGCCAGCACCGGCCAGATCTCCATCCGCGGCGGCTTCAAGGGACCGTGCGGGGTGGTCGCGAGCGACGAGGCGGGCGGACTGGACGCCATCGCGCACGCCGCCCGCGCCGTACGCCGCGGCACCGGTGCGATGGTCGTCGGAGCCGCGGAGGCGCCCCTGGCCCCGTACTCGATGGTCTGCCAGCTCGCCTACCCCGAGCTCAGCACCGTCGAGGACCCCGATCGCGCCTACCGCCCCTTCACCAAGGGAGCCTGCGGCTTCGTGCCCGCGGAAGGCGGCGCCATGCTCGTCGTGGAGGACGAGGGGCGTGCGCGTGAGCGGGGAGCGGTCGTCCGGGCCGTCGTGGCCGGACACGGGGCCACGTTCACCGGCGCCTCGCAGTGGGAGCGGTCCCGGGAGGGACTCGCGCACGCGATCCGGGGCGCCCTCGCCGAGGCGGACTGCGCCCCGGAGGAGATCGACGTCGTCTTCGCCGACGCCCTGGGCGTCCCGGCGGCCGACCGCGCCGAAGCCCTGGCCATCGCCGACGCCCTGGGGGCGCACGGAACCCGCGTACCCGTCACGGCACCCAAGACGGGAATCGGCCGGGCCTACTGCGGGGCACCCCTGCTGGACACCGCGGCCGCGGTGCTCGCGATGGAGCACGGCCAGGTCCCGCCCACCCCGAACGTGTTCGACGTCTGCCACGACCTCGACCTGGTGACGTCGAACGCCCGCCCCGCCGAGCTGCACACGGCCCTGATCCTCAGCAGGGGACTCATGGGTTCCAACGCGGCGCTGGTCGTGCGCCGCGGCGGCGACTCCGCCCGGGAGCCCGGGCGCAAGTGAAGGGAACACCCGCATGATCACCACCGAAGTGACCTTCGACGAACTGGCCGCCCTCATGAAGAAGGCGGCCGGGATCACCGTCGACCCCAAGGAGCTCGCGCAGGCGTCCGACGCGCCGTTCGGGAGCCTCGGACTCGACTCGCTCGGGCTGCTCGGCATCGTCGGCGAGCTGGAGAACCGGTACAGCCGGCCCCTGCCCCCCGACACGGAGCGCTGCAAGACCCCCCGCGAGTTCCTCGATCTCGTCAACGACAACCTCAAGGCTGGAGCCTGAAGTGTCCGGACACACCGACAACAGCATCACGATCGACGCTCCTCTCGACCTCGTCTGGGACATCACGAACGACATCGAGAACTGGCCACAGCTCTTCAGCGAGTACGCGTCCCTCGAAGTCCTCTCCCGGGACGGCGACACGACCACCTTCCGCCTCACCATGCACCCGGACGACAACGGGAAGGTGTGGAGCTGGGTCTCGCAGCGAACCGTGGACCGGGCGAGGCGGACCGTCCGGGCCCGCCGCGTCGAGACGGGACCGTTCGCGCACATGAACATCCGGTGGGAGTACGAGGAGACCCCGGCCGGCACCCACATGCGCTGGGTGCAGGACTTCGCGATGAAGCCCGAGGCCCCGGTCGACGACGCGTGGATGACGGACAACATCAACCGCAACTCCGTCACGCAGATGGCGCTCATCCGGGACCGGATCGAGCAGGCCGCCCGGGAGCGCCGCAGCCCGGCCGCCATGCCCCGTTGACCCCGGCACAGGAAGGAAACCCGATGCATCACGCCCTGATCGTCGCCCGCATGGCGCCCGACTCGGCGCCGGCGATCTCCGACGTATTCGCCGCCTCCGACCGGGGTGAACTCCCGCACCTCATCGGAGTCAACCGGCGCAGCCTCTTCCAGTTCGGTGATGTGTATCTGCACCTCATCGAATCCGACCGGGACCCGGCACCCGCCATCGCGAAGGTGGTCGGGCACCCCGAGTTCCGCAGTGTCAGCGAGGAGTTGTCGGCGTACGTCAGCGCGTACGACCCGCAGACCTGGAGGAGTCCCAAGGACGCCATGGCGCACTGCTTCTACCGCTGGGAGCGGGACTCCGCCTCCTGAGCGAGCACCGTGACACAACCCGAGGCCGCCGGCTCCGCGAAGAAGCGGAACCGGCGGCCTCGGGTTTTCCTCGGCGTCGCGGACGGATCAGCCGGGGACGGTGCACTCGAAGGCGTGCAGATAGGCGTTCACCGGGCGGATCTCGCCGATGACCAGGCCCGCGTCCGTGAGCCGGTCGACCATGCTCTGCCGGGTGTGCTTGGCACCGCCGACGTTGAGGAGCAGCAGCAGGTCCATGGCCGTCGTGAAGCGCATCGACGGGGTGTCGTCCACGAGGTTCTCGATGACGACGACGCGGGCACCGGGCCGCGCGGCCTTGCGGATGTTCGCGAGCGCCCGGCGGGTGCTCTCGTCGTCCCACTCCAGGATGTTCTTGATGATGTACACGTCCGCCTGGACCGGGATGTCCTCACGGCAGTCTCCGGCCACGATCCGCACCCGGTCGGCCAGCGCCCCGCCGCTCCGCAGGCGAGGATCGGCGTTCTCCACCACGCCCGGCAGGTCGAGCAGGGTGCCGTGCATGCCGGGGTGCTTCTCCAGCAGGCTGGCCACGACGTGTCCCTGACCACCTCCGATGTCGGCGACCGCCTTCACACCCCGCAGGTCGAGCAGGTTCGCGACGTCCTGGGCCGACTGCGAACTGGACGTCGTCATGGCCCGGTTGAAGACGTGCGCGGACTCGGGGGCGTCTTCGTTGAGGTACTCGAAGAACTCCTTGTCGTACACGTCCTCGAAGACGTTGCGGCCGGAGCGCACCGCCTCGTCGAGCTGCGGCCAGACGTTCCACGTCCACGGCTCGGTGCACCACAGCGCGATGTAGCGCAGGCTGTGCGGGTCGTCCTCGCGCAGGAGCCGGGACATCTCCGTGTGCTCGAACGTGCCGTCGGGGCGCTCCACGAAGACGCCCTGGCAGGACAGGGCGCGCAGCAGCCGGCGCAGGGTCTTCGGCTGCGTCTTCACCGCCGCCGCCAGGTCCTCGGCGCTCATGGGCGTGTCGTCCAGGGCGTCCGCCACACCCAGGCGGGCCGCGGCGCGTACGGCGGCGGCGCAGGCCGCGCCGAAGACGAGTTCCCTCAGCCGCATGGGCGCCGGGGGAGTCTGATCAACAGTCGTCATGCAATGCCTCGCTTCTGATCTCGTGCTGTACGGGAGACCGGACCGGTCCGAACGCGGGCGGACCGGGCGGTACGGAGGCAGGACCGGGCTGTACGCGAGTGCAGACCCGGTCCTGTGGACGGGCCGGGACGTCAGCACATACCGGCGGGTTCGGAGACCGCGCAGGTGTTGCCCCGGAACTTGTTGTTCTTGCCGGTGTCGCGGTTGGCAAGATCCGACGGGCCGTTGCGCAGGACCACGTTGTCGCGCACCTCGTTGTTCTCGCTGAGCGCGCCCACGAAGCTCTTGAACAGCACGATGCCGCCCGACAGCGGGGACGTGCCCACGTTGTCCTCGACCCGGTTCCGGGTCACGTGCGTGTCCTCGGCGCCGGTGAGGACGATCCCCGAACCCTGGAGGGCGGGCAGCCGCGGGGTCTTGGGGCAGGACTTGTTGTTGGCGTGGATGTAGTTGCGGCGCACGCTGATCCCGCCGATACGTGGCTTGTTCTCGTCACCCACGACGAAGACCGCGGCGCAGTTGCCGGTGGCCTCGTTGTGCGCGACGGTCAGGTTCCGCAGCCGCCGGATCGTGACGCCGATCCGGTTGCCGCTCAGCTGGTTGTACGCGGCCAGCGTTCCCTTGGTGTCGCGGGCTCCCTCCTCGGTGTCGACCGTGTTGGAGATGAAGAGTCCGGCGTCGCCGTTGTTCCTCGCGATGTTGTGGACGAACTTTCCGCGGACGGACCTCTCCTGGGCGAGACCCCATTGGCCGTTCTTCTCGGAGGTCACCCCGCGGACCGTCAGCCGGTCGGTCCTCGACGCCCACAGGCCCTGCTTGGCGAAGCCCCTGAGGGTCAGTGAGGCCACGGTGACGCCCCGGACGGGACGGCTGTCCGTGCCCGTCACACAAATGCCGTTGCCCGCCTTGGCACACGCGTCGGCGGTGGCATTACCCGGCACGATGACGGTGGAACGGGCGTCGGTGCCCCGCAGCGTCAGGTCCGACACCGTGATGCGGACGCTCTCGCGATACGTGCCGGGACGGACGAGGACGGTGTCGCCCCGCTTCGCCGAGTCCACGGCCTTCTGGATGGATTCTCCGGCGCGCACCACGTGCACCGAACGGTGGTCGGCCGAAGGGGCTGCGCCCAGCCCTGAGGCCAGGACCACCGCGGTGCACGCGAGGTAGGCCATCTGTTGTTTGGTCATGGGCCGAAGCTATGAACGGGCGTTCAGGCCCGCCACCGGTGCTCCTCCAGGTGGCCCGCACCATCACCGTGACGCGCCGAAACGAAGTCACGGTGACGCGCGGGGGCGACGGAGCCGGACGGCCCGGCCTCCAGCTCTCACGGCCGCACGAGCGGCACCGCCCGCGGGGCGCGCCGCACCGGCGGGGCGGGTAATTCCGTGACCCTGACGTCGAGCAGCGAGTGGGTGCAGCGGTAGGTGGGGACGGTGTCGACGAGGAGCAGATACGTGATGGTCGTGCCGCAGCCGATCCGCCCCGGTCCGATGCTCAGCCGGGAGCCGTCCACCGAGGCCGGCGGGGGCTGCGCCGCGCTCGGCTCGGACTCCGTGCCGACCATCTCCGCGTAGGGCACGGCGAGGTCGACGCGGAACGGCTGTCCCTGGTCGAAGGCGCCGCTGGGGATGTCGCGGCGGCCGGGGTTGGTGAGCACGAGCCGCACCAGATGGGGATCGGTGAGCAGGGTGCCGTCGCGCCGGATCTCCAGCCGGCCGCCGACGAGCGGATCGACCAGCGGGTCGTGGCCCGTCGAGTAGGTCAGGCGCCGCCTCGGATGGGAGGCGCGCAGGGCGGCCCAGATCGCGCCGCCGCCCGTCAGGACGGCGACCGCGACCCCTGTCGCGGCCCAGAAGGTGCTCGCGGTGTAGAAGGCGCCGGACGCGACGGGCGCGAGATGGTGAACGTCGTACACGGGCAGCCCGACGCGCCGAGGGGCCGGCCGCGCGTCGTACTCCATTCGTACGTGCGGCAACTGATCCGGTTGTTCGCTCACCGCCCCGGCCCGCCGACGGTCCTGTGTCGACGGACGGTCAGGGCCGGCCGCGACAGCCGGGGCACGCCCCGTCGAGGAACGCGGTCCAGCCGGCCGCCGAGAAGACGAGGGCCGGGCCGCCGGTCTCCTTGGAGTCCCGGACGGCGACGACGCCCTCGACGAAGGCGACCTCGACGCACGCTCCGTTGCCGGAGCTGCGGCGGCTCTTGCGCCAGTGGGCGTCTCTCAGGTCGACGTGCCGGGCGGACCGCCCGTCGTGCCTGCTCATGTGCCGTACATCTCCCTTGAGATCGTCTCCAGTGCCGCGGGTGTCTCCTGCGGATCGGGAGCCGCCGCGCGCACCAGGTCGAAGGTCTGGACGAACGTCCGGACGTCGCGCTCCTTCTCCAGGTACACGTTTCCTGCGATGGAGTTGACGTAGACGACGGTGGGCGTACGGGGCTCGAACTCCAGGAGGGAGAACATCCCGGCCAGTGCCGCGTGCGCGCCCTTGGCGGTCGGCATGATCTGGATCGTCACGTTCGGCAATGCCGTCGCCTCGGCCAGATGGGCGAGCTGGGCCGCCATGACGTCCTTCCCGCCGACCGGTCGCCGCAGCGCGCTCTCCTCCAGCACCACCCACAGCTCCAGCGGTTCGGGCTCCCGGGTGAGCAGCGACTGGCGCTCCTTGCGGAAGCTCACCAACTGGTCGACCTCGTACGGTTCGTTGGGCCGGGCAGCGGCGATCACCGCGCGCGCGTACTCCTCGGTCTGCAGCAGGCCGTGCACGAAGGTCGGTTCGTACGAACGCAGGGCGCGGGCGTCGGACTCCAGGCCGGCGTAGGTCGCCATGCCCGACGGCAGTACCTCTCCGTAGTGCGCCCACCATCCCTGCTGCTGGGCGTCCTTGTGGATCTGCATGACGGTCTCGGTCTGCACCGGGTCCGTGACGCCGTACCACTCGAGCAGGTCCCGGACGTCGCGTGCCTTGATGGGGGCCTGGCCGGTCTCCACCCGGCTGATCTTGGACATCGAGCACTCCAGATGGGCCGCGGCGTCCTCGATCTTCTTGCCCGCGTGCTCACGCAGCCGACGCAGCTCGGATCCGAGCTGGCGGCGCCGGACGGTCGGCCCACCGGCTGGGGTCATGGCCCCTCCTCACACCAGACGTGGTGGCGTATTGCTCCACGCAAGTGTGCCCGTTCTCCAACTCCCTTGTCATCCAGTTCTGTTGCTCCGAGACATGTGGCTGACGCACTTGCATGGAGGAAGTCACTCCGTCACGCCCGGGCGTGCGCCCCCGGCACGACGACAGCCGCCCCGGCCGGAGGGATCCGGCCGGGGCTGCGTGCGCGGAGGGTGTCCGCGAGGTGATGCTCGGGTCAGGCGAGGATCGCCAGCGCCTCGTTCCAGGTGGCCGACGGGCGCATCACGGAGGCGGCCTTGGCCGGGTCGGGCTGGTAGTAGCCGCCGATGTCGGCCGCGTCGCCCTGGACCGCGATCAGCTCGTCCACGATCGTCTGCTCCTGCGCGGTCAGCACCTCGGCGAGCTGGGCGAACGCCTTGGCGAGGTCCGCGTCGTCGGTCTGCTGCGCCAGCTCCTTGGCCCAGTACAGGGAGAGGAAGAAGTGGCTGCCGCGGTTGTCGATGCCGCCCACGCGACGGGTCGGCGACTTGTCCTCGTCGAGGAAGGTCGCCGTCGCGCGGTCGAGGGTGTCGGCGAGCACCTGGGCGCGCGCGTTGCCCGTGGTGGTCGCGAGGTGCTCGAAGCTGGAGGCCAGCGCGAGGAACTCACCGAGGCTGTCCCAGCGCAGGTAGTTCTCCTTGACGAGCTGCTGCACGTGCTTCGGCGCGGAGCCGCCGGCGCCCGTCTCGAAGAGGCCGCCGCCCGCCATCAGCGGGACGACCGACAGCATCTTGGCGCTGGTGCCCAGCTCCAGGATCGGGAACAGGTCGGTGAGGTAGTCGCGCAGCACGTTGCCGGTGACCGAGATCGTGTTCTCGCCGCGGCGGATGCGCTCCACGGACAGCTTGGTCGCCTCGACCGGGGACAGGACACGGATGTCCAGGCCCTCGGTGTCGTGCTCCGGAAGGTACTGCTTGACCTTCTCGATGAGCACGGCGTCGTGCGCGCGGTCCTCGTCCAGCCAGAACACGGCCGGGTCGCCGGTGGCGCGGGCGCGGGTGACGGCCAGCTTGACCCAGTCGCGGATCGGGGCGTCCTTGGTCTGGCAGGCGCGGAAGATGTCGCCCGCGGAGACGGTCTGCTCCAGGACGACGTTGCCGGCCTGGTCGACCAGGCGGACCGTGCCGGTGACCGGGATCTCGAAGGTCTTGTCGTGGCTGCCGTACTCCTCGGCCTTCTGCGCCATCAGACCGACGTTCGGGACGGTGCCCATGGTCGACGGGTCGAAGGCGCCGTTGGCGCGGCAGTCGTCGATGACGACCTGGTAGACACCGGAGTAGCTGCTGTCCGGCAGGACGGCGAGGGTGTCGGCCTCCTGGCCGTCCGGGCCCCACATGTGGCCGGAGGTGCGGATCATGGCCGGCATCGAGGCGTCGACGATGACGTCGGACGGCACGTGCAGGTTGGTGATGCCCTTGTCGGAGTCGACCATCGCGAGGGCCGGGCCCTCGGCGAGCTCGGCGTCGAAGGACGCCTTGATCTCGGCACCCTCCGGCAGGGCCTCCAGGCCCTTGTAGATGCCGCCGAGACCGTCGTTCGGGGAGAGACCGGCGGCGGCGAGCGTCTCGCCGTACTTCGCGAAGGTCTTCGGGAAGAAGGCGCGCACGACGTGACCGAAGACGATCGGGTCGGAGACCTTCATCATCGTGGCCTTGAGGTGCACCGAGAACAGCACGTCCTCGGCCTTGGCCCGGGCGATCTGCTCGGTGAGGAACTCGCGCAGCGGCGCGACGTGCATGACGGACGCGTCCACGACCTCGCCCGCCTTGACCGGTACGGACTCGCGCAGCACGGTGGTGGAGCCGTCGTCGCCGACCAGCTCGATCTTCAGCGCGCCGGCCTCGGAGACCACGGCCGACTTCTCGGTGGAGCGGAAGTCGTCGATGCCCATGGTGGCGACGTTCGTCTTCGAGTCCGACGACCAGGCGCCCATGCGGTGCGGGTGGGTCTTGGCGTAGTTCTTGACCGACGCGGGGGCGCGGCGGTCGGAGTTGCCCTCGCGCAGCACCGGGTTCACGGCGCTGCCCTTGACCTTGTCGTAACGGGCGCGGATGTCGCGCTCCTCGTCCGACTTCGGGTCGTCCGGGTAGTCCGGCAGCGCGTAGCCCTGCGCCTGCAACTCGGCCAGCGCCGCCTTCAGCTGGGGGATCGAGGCCGAGATGTTCGGCAGCTTGATGATGTTCGCCTCGGGCGTCTTGGCCAGCTCACCGAGCTCGGACAGGGCGTCCTCGATGCGCTGGTCCTCCCGGAGGAACTCCGGGAACAGGGCGATGATGCGCCCGGCCAGCGAGATGTCACGGGTCTCCACAGTGACACCCGCCTGCGAGGCGTACGCCTGGACCACCGGCAGGAACGAATACGTCGCCAGGGCCGGGGCCTCGTCAGTGTGCGTGTAAATGATGGTCGAGTCAGTCACCGGGTGCTCCGCTCCACGTCTGCAACATTGCTCGACATCAAGATATCTCGTGAGCGACCCCGGCTCGACAGGGGTCCGTCCCGGGCCGGGCGAGCGCGTCGGAAAACCGCCCTTCGCGGCGGGCCGGGTCGGGCCGGATGTGAACAGGCGTACCCGAGTGAATGCGGAAATGCTGCGCCGGAGGCAACCGGGCGCCCCGCTCATGCGTAAAGGAAGGTGATCACCTCACGTGATCAACCACTGGATCCGGCGACGGGCCTCCAGGCTCCCCGCCGCCCGAACGAAAGCGAACCATGAGATATCGCACCAGAGTGACGGCCCCCGCGGCCGCGCTGATCGGCACGGCCGCCGTGCTCGCCGCCGGACCCGCGGCCTCGGCGCGCCCCCAGGCTTTAAGGCCTGAGGGCACCCCGGGGGCGGAGACCCTCGGCGACTCCGTCTTCCCGGCCCTCGGCAACGCCGGCTACCGCGTCGAGGCGTACCACCTCGACTTCTCGTACGACGCCACGACCCGTCTGGTCGACGCCAAGGCGACCTTGATGATCAAGGCGACCCAGAACCTCTCCCGCTTCTCGCTCGACGCGCTCGGCCTGGACGTGCGTTCGGTGCGGGTCGGCGGTGCGACCGCCACCTTCGAGCAGGTGGGCGAGAAGCTGCGCGTCACCCCGGCCCGGACCCTGCCGGAGTCCTGCGCCGTCGCGGTCAGCGTCGAGTACGGCGCCGACCCGGCCAGGACACTCGCGTACACCGCCTGGGTCCCCACCGTCGACGGATTCGCGGTGTGCCCCCAGCCGAACGCGGCGCACACCGTCTTCCCGTGCAACGACCACCCGACGGACAAGGCGGACTTCAGCTTCCGCATCACCGTGCCGAGCACCCTGCGCGGTGTCGCGAGCGGCACGCTGGTCCGCACGGAGCACCTGGCCGGCGACCGGACGGCGTACACCTACCGTTCGGCCTCGCCGATAGCCACCGAGCTGGTGCAGATCACGGTCGGCGACTACGTCGTCAAGGAGCGGCAGGGACCGCACGGGCTGGGGCTGCGGGACGTCGTCCCGACGGCGCGCGCCGCCGCGCTGGAGCCGGCGCTCGCGCTCACCCCCGGCCTTCTCGACTGGCTGGAGCAGCGGCTCGGCGCCTACCCGTTCGAGACGTACGGGCTACTGCCCTGCAACTCCGACGCCGCGAACGCCTTCGACTTCACGGGCCTGGAGACCCAGACCCTGACGCTCTACAAGCCGAACTTCCTGCTCCAGGAGGAGAAGAAGATCGGCTCGCACATGATGCACGAGCTGGTCCACTCCTGGTTCGGCAACAGCGTCAGCCCGGCCAACTGGGCCGATCTGTGGCTGAACGAAGGCCACGCGGACTTCTACGGGCTGCTCTACCGCTACGAGCGCGGCTGGGCCGACTCGCTCGGTCTGACCACCCTCGAAGCCCGGATGAAGGACACGTACGCCAAGGGCGACCAGTGGCGCAGGGACTCCGGGCCCGTCGCCGCGCCGAACGCCGTCAACCTCTTCGACAACCAGCGCTACGTGGGCGGTGTCCTGGTCCTCTACGCGCTGCGCGAGGCCGTCGGCGAGGACGTCTTCAACCGCATCGAGCGCACCTTCCTGGAGCGGTACCGCAACTCAGCGGCGACCACCGCGGACTACATCGCGGTCGCCTCGGAGATCTCCGGACAGGACCAGTCCGGCTTCCTGAACGACTGGCTGTACGGGACGAAGACACCGCGTATGCCGAACCACCCCGACTGGACGGTCACCCCGGTCGTGTCGAGCCTGGTCGCGCCCCGCCACCGCGAGCCCGGCCACTACCCGGACTCGTCCGCCACGCTCTGACGGGCCCGTCGAACGGCGAGGGGCCGGGCGGAAGTGTTCCGCCCGGCCCCTCGGCCCGTTCTCAGGTCTGCTTGGTGGCCTCGCGCTGATGCGGGATGGCGGACTCCAGGAGCCCCACACCGCCGGGTTGCAGCGCGACCGTCCGGGCGGGCGACGGAATCCGGATGCCCTCGTCCCGGTAGCGCCGGTGCAGGCGCTTGATGAACTCGTGCTTGATCCGGTACTGGTCGCTGAACTCGCCCACGCCGAGGATCACGGTGAGGCCGATGCGGGAGTCGCCGAACGTGTGGAAACGGACGGCGGGTTCGTGGTCCGGGATGGCGCCGGTGATCTCGGTCATCACCTCGGCGACGATCTCGTTGGTGACCCGCTCGACATGGTCCAGGTCGCTGTCGTAGCCGACGCCGACCTGCACGAGGAGCGTCATCTGCTGCTCGGGCCGGGTGAAGTTGGTCATGTTGGTGCCCGACAGCTGGGCGTTGGGGATGATGACCAGGTTGTTGGAGAGCTGACGGACCGTGGTGTTGCGCCAGTTGATGTCGACGACGTACCCCTCCTCACCGCTGCTCAGCCGGATGTAGTCGCCCGGCTGGATCGTCTTCGACGCGAGGATGTGCACGCCCGCGAAGAGGTTGGCGAGGGTGTCCTGGAGGGCGAGGGCGACGGCCAGACCACCCACACCCAGGGCCGTCAGCAGGGGCGCTATCGAGATCCCCAGCGTCTGCAGGACGATCAGGAAGCCGATCGCCATCACCACGACCCGGGTGATGTTGACGAAGATGGTGGCCGAACCGGCGACGCCCGAGCGGGACTGGGTCACCGACTGGACCAGGCCGGTGATCAGCCGGGCGGCGGTGATCGTCGTGACGAGGATGAGCAGGACGGTCAGCGACCGGTTGACGGTACGCCCGACCGGCGCGGTCAGCGGCAGCACCGCGGCCGCCGACGCCATGCCGGCCGTGATGGCCGCCCACGGCACCAGGGTGCGCAGCGCGGCCACGATCACGTCGTCGCCGCTCCAGCGGGTGCGCTCCGCATGCTTGCTCAGCCAGCGCAGCAGCATCCGCAGCAGGAACGCCGCCAGCAGCCCGGCTGCCAGGGCTATACCGGCGATCATCAGGTCGTCCACGGTGACGGAGCGCTTCATCGATGACCTCCTCGGAGACCAGGGCCGGGGTGTGGGCCCGCGGGCCGAATGTGCTGTGTCGTCACTTGCCACCTGCTCGAATCCGGGAACGCGCGATCACGCCCGGACGCGTGTTCGTCGCCGTCCGGGGAGACCGCTCATCCTGCCGTATCCGCCTGCCCTTCCGTCACCACGCCTGCGGGGAGCCGCCCTTGACGGACGGGGCGGCCGCCGGCCCCCGCGGCGCAGGGTTCGCGGGTGTCACAGCCCGCCGAACGAACCGTGCCGCCCGGCACCGGAGGCGAAGCGGGCGACGCCCTCCATGCTCTCGTCCAGCACGTCCATGCCGTACCGGAGTTCGGTGCGCATGGCCTCCTTCTCGACCAGTCCCTCCTGGTCGAGAACCGAGGCGCGGTCGCCGCGCAGACAGGACTGCGGGAAGTCGGCGATCTCGGCGGCGAGCCGCTCCGCCTCGGCGCGGGCCCGGCCGACCGGCACGAGACGGTTGGCGAGCCCCATCTCGTACGCCTCCGCGGCGGCGACCGGCCGACCGGTGAGGATCATGTCCATCGCCCGGCTCGTGCCGATGAGCCGGGGGAGCCGTACCGTGCCCCCGTCGATGAGCGGGACACCCCAGCGGCGGCAGAACACCCCGAAGACGGCGTCCTCCTCGGCGACGCGCAGATCGCACCAGAGCGCCAGCTCCAGACCACCGGCCACGGCATGCCCCGCGACCGCCGCGATCACCGGCTTGGTCAGCCGCAGCCGGGTGGGGCCCATCGGGCCGTCGCCGTCCTCGGTGACCTGGTTGCCGCGCTCGGTGCCGATGGCCTTGAGGTCGGCGCCCGCGCAGAACGTGCCGCCCTCGCCCCAGAGCACGGCGACACGCGCCGTCTCGTCCGCCTCGAACTTCCGGAAGGCGTCGGCGAGTTCGGCGGCGGTCGGGCCGTCCACCGCGTTCCGGGCCGCGGGCCGGGAGAGGACGACGGTGGTGACGTGACCCTGACGTTCGATCCGGACCGGCATCGTGCTGTCCCCTTCTCCGGCCGACGCGCCTCACCGCACGCCGTGGTTACTCCTCGGTATCACAGCACGCGAAGGAACGCACGACCCGGAGCGGGCGGACCCGGCTCAGATCACCTTCCAGCGGACCAGCGCACCGAGCGTCAGCGCCCCCGGCAGGAGCGGCAGCCACACCGTGATGATCCGGTACGCCAGCACCACCGCCGTCGCCACGGCCACCGGGCCGCCCGCCGCGACCAGCGCCACGATCAGCGCGGCCTCCACCGAACCGAGTCCGCCGGGCGTCGGCACCATCGCGACCGCCACCGTCGCCGCCAGATAGGCGATCACCATGTGCGCGGGCGACACCGCGAGGCCCAGCGCCCGCCCCACCGCGGCCAGTCCGGCCGCCTGGAGCAGGGGGAAGGCCAGCGAGCCACCCCACAGGGCGAACGCCCGGGACGGACGGGTGTGCACCGAGCGGGCCTCGCCGATCGCGGTGCGCAGGAAGGAGAAGACGGCCACGCGCAGCCGCCGTACGAGAGCGAGTGCCGCCACCGCGGCGCACAGGGCCACCCCGATGCCGAGCAGCAGCGGGCCGACGGCCCCGTCCGGAAGCAGTCCACCGAGCCGCAGCGCTCCGGGGAACGCGATCAGCAGACCGAGGAGCAGGCTCAGCCGGGCGACCGACTCGGCGAGCAGATACAGCGCGAGCGCGGCCGACGAGCGGGCGAGCGGCACCCCGCACACCGTCATGAACCGCAGATTGACCGCACCCGCGCCGAGACCCGTGGGCAGCAGATGGTTGGCCGCGCCCGCGGCGAACTGCGTGGCGAGCAGCCGGCGCGCCGGCAGCCGTTCCATGACCGCGCCCTGGCGGGTCACGGCCGCGGCGACCCAGGTCAGGCAGGTCGCGACGACCGCGGCCACCAGCCAGGGCCACTCGGCGGACTCCAGATGCCCGAAGCCCTCGATGAGTACCGAGCGGTGGCGCACGGCCACCACCACGACCAGGGCGAGCGGGAGGAGACACAGGACCGGCCGGACGGCGGGCCGAAGGGTGAGGCGCCGGGGGAGCCTGGGCAGGGCCCGGGGGAGTCGTGTGACTGTCACATCGGGAGAGGTTTTCCACACCGGACCAACGTGAGATTGCGGGCGCGGAGACGGCGGCTGACACGCCGGGCAAGGTGCGGGAGGGGCGGTCGTCGGGCGCGCGGCGCCGACGGGGTGCCGCCCGCGCGCATGCCACCGCCTCGAACCATTGACCTCAACAAAGCTTGAGGTCCTACTGTCACTCCTATGAGCATGGAGACCACAGCCTGGACACAGTTGCACAGTGTCATGAACGCCCAACAGGAGCGTCGTCCCTTCGACCGCGCGACGCTGCGCCGCATCGCCGCCTTCGCCCGCCCGCACCGCCGCCGAATCGTTCAGTTCGTCCTCCTGAGCGTGGTGACCGCGCTGCTGGCCGTCGCGACGCCGGTGCTCGCGGGGCACGTCGTGGACGCCATCGTGAAACACGGCGACGAGAGCACCGTCATCCGTCTTGCCGTGCTCATCGCCGTCATTGCGTTCGCCGAGGCGGCGCTCGGAATTCTGGGACGCTGGCTCTCGTCCACGCTCGGCGAGGGACTCATCCTCGATCTGCGGACAGCTGTCTTCGATCATGTGCAGCGCATGCCGGTCGCGTTCTTCACACGTACACGTACGGGCGCGCTCGTCAGTCGACTCAACAACGACGTCATCGGCGCCCAGCGCGCCTTCAGCAACACCCTGTCCGGAGTCGTGAGCAATGTCGTCACCCTGCTGCTCACCCTGGTCGTGATGCTCACCCTGTCCTGGCAGATCACCCTGCTCGCGCTGGTGCTGCTGCCGGTGTTCGTGCTCCCCGCCCGGCGGATGGGCAGCCGGATGGCCAGGCTCCAGCGCGAGGCCGCGGACCTCAACGCCGCCATGGGCACCCGGATGACCGAGCGGTTCTCCGCGCCCGGCGCCACCCTCGTCAAGCTGTTCGGGCGGCCCGGGGAGGAGTCCGCCGAGTTCGCGGCGCGCGCCCGGCGGGTGCGGGACATCGGGGTACGCACGGCGATGGCGCAGTCCGCCTTCATCACCGCGCTGACCCTGGTGTCGGCCCTGGCGCTGGCCCTCGTCTACGGGCTCGGCGGCTGGTTCGCCCTCCAGGGCACACTGGAGCCGGGTGCCGTCGTCTCGCTGGCGTTGCTGCTCACCCGCCTGTACGCGCCGCTCACCTCGCTCGCCGGGGCGCGCGTCGAGGTGATGAGCGCCCTGGTCAGCTTCGAGCGCGTCTTCGAGGTGCTCGACCTGAAGCCGCTCATCGAGGAGAAGCCGGACGCCCGCGCGGTCCCGGACGGGCCCGCCGCCGTCGAGTTCGACGACGTCCGCTTCGCCTACCCCTCCGCCGACAAGGTCTCCCTCGCCTCACTGGAAGAGGTCGCCGCCCTCGACACCCGGGGCGGTGCCGAGGTCCTGCACGGCATCTCCTTCCGCGCCGAACCCGGCCAGACCGTGGCCCTCGTCGGCTCCTCCGGCGCCGGCAAGTCGACCATCGCGCAGCTGCTGCCGCGCCTGTACGACACCGACGCGGGCACCGTGCGGGTCGGCGGGATCGACGTCCGCGAACTCAGCGCCGAGTCGATGCGCGCGACCCTCGGCATGGTCACGCAGGACGGGCACCTCTTCCACGAATCGGTCCGCGAGAACCTGCTCCTCGCCCGCCCGGGCGCGACCGAGGACGAGCTGTGGGACGTACTGCGCCGCGCGCGTCTCGACGCTCTCGTACGGTCCCTGCCCGACGGCCTCGACACCGTGGTCGGCGAGCGCGGCTACCGGCTCTCCGGCGGCGAGCGCCAGCGCATGACCATCGCCCGCCTGCTGCTCGCCCGCCAGCGCGTCGTCATCCTGGACGAGGCCACCGCCCATCTCGACAACACCTCGGAGGCGGCTGTCCAGGAGGCGCTCGCCGAGGCACTGGAGGGCCGCACCGCCGTCGTGATCGCGCACCGGCTGTCGACGGTGCGGGCCGCCGACCTGATCCTCGTCGTCGAGGCCGGCCGGATCGTCGAGCGGGGCACCCACGAGGACCTGCTGGCGGCCGAGGGGCGCTACGCGGAGCTGTACCGGACGCAGTTCAGGACCGAGCGCGAGAGCGCGGCGGAACTCGCGGTCACCGCGGACGCGACGCCGTAGCCGTCGTGCGGACGCCCGCCGTACCCCGGCGGGCGTCCACCGTGTCCGCTCCGGACCGCTCCTCGGAACCGGTCCAGGGCTAGGCGGTGAAGCGGTGGCTGCCGGAGCCGACCCGGTACACCGCGCAGCCGTCCTCGGTACGCAGGTACGTCGCGTGGCTGTGGGACACCTTGTCCGGCCCGCTCGCGGGGATCCACACCACGGCCGTGGTGTTGGCGGGCACGGCGCAGGTGAGGACGAACGCGTCGGAACGCTGCTGCCACCGCGTGGAGACCGGGCCGTACACGGAGGTGAACGTGGCGCGGGCCGAGGTGACGTCGCCGCCGGGCCTGGGGCGGACGACGATCTCCCGGTATCCGGGCCGGCCCGGCGAGATGCCGGCGATGTTGGCGTACAACCACTCGCCCACCGAGCCGTAGGCGTAGTGGTTGAAGGAGTTCATGTCGGGGGTCTGGAAGCCGCCGTCGGGCCGGATAGAGTCCCAGCGTTCCCACATCGTGGTGGAGCCCTTGTCGATCTGGTAGCCCCAGCTCGGGAAGGAGCGCTGCAGGAGCAGCCGGTAGGCGACGTCGGTGTGCCCGGTGTCCGTGAGGACGGGCAGCAGCCGGGGCGTGCCGAGGAAGCCCGTCGACAGATGCCAGTCCTTGGCACGGATCAGATCGACGAGACGGCCGGCCGCCGCCGTGCGCAGGGCGTCCGGCAGCAGGTCCATCGAGAGGGCCAGGACGTACGCCGTCTGGGTGTCGCCCTTCACCTTCCCGTCGGCGCCGACATAGGCGTCGCGGAACGCCTCGCGGACGCGCTCGAACAGCCCGGCGTAGGGCGCGGGGTCCTTGCCGAGCTCCTCGGCCATCCGGGCCGCGAGATCGGCGCTGTGCGCGAAGTAGGCGGTGGCGATGACGTCCTTGGGTGTCTCGTCCGAGACGTTCAGCCAATCCCCGTATCCGCCCGCCGGCCGGAGCAGGCCGTCGCTGTGGCGCTCCAGGTACGTCAGCCAGGCCTGGACGGACGACCAGGCGTCGGCGAGCACCTGCCGGTCCCCGTAGGCCTGGTACAGCGACCAGGGGACCGTGACACCCGCGTCGCCCCAGCCCGCGACGCCGTTGCCGACCGTCCCGACCATGGGCGCCACGTCCGTGAACGCGCCCTCCGCGGTCTGGCCGTCGCGCAGGTCCACGAGCCACTTGGACAGGAAACGGGCCGACTCCATCGTGTACGCGGCGGTGGGCGCGAAGACGTTGATGTCGCCGGTCCACCCAAGTCGCTCGTCGCGCGCGGGTGTGTCCGTCGGGACGGAGAGGAAGTTGCCGCGCTGCCCCCAGGTGATGTTGCTGTGCAGCTGGTTGAGCATCGGGACGTCGGTCTCGAACTCCAGGGTGAAGGGCGCCGACGTATGCATGACGCGCCCGGTCACGGCCCGCGCGGCGGGAGTGCCGGGGAACCCGGTGACCTCGACGTAGCGGAATCCGTGGAAGGTGAAGCGCGGCTCGTACGTCTCCTCGCCGCCGCCCTTCAAGGTGTACGTGTCCGTCGCCGCGGCCGAGCGCAGATTCGCGGTGTACAGCGTGCCGTCCGGGTTGAGGACCTCGGCGTGTCTCATCCGCACGGTCGTCCCCGCGTCGCCCGAGACGCGCAGCCGCACCGAGCCGACCATGTTCTGGCCCAGGTCGAACACGAAGACGCCCGGCGTCGGTTCGGTCACCTTCTCGGCCGCCCGTTCACCGGCCACCCGCACCGGGCCGTCCACCTGAGCGACGATCTGTGGGGGCGCGGCATCACCCGCGGCGCGGACCGCGAGCCACGTCCGGTCGTCGAAGCCGGGTGAGGTCCAGCCGGGGGTCTCCATGCGCGCGTCGTACGTCTCGCCGCCCAGCAGATCCGCGGCGACGATCGGCCCGGACGCGGCCCGCCAGTCCGTGCCCGAGGTGACGCGTTCGCTCGTCCCGTCGGCGTACTCGACCTCCAACTGAGCCAGCAGCGCCGGGCGTTCACCGTACTGGTGGGGACCGAACATGCCGACGTTGCCCGCGTACCAGCCCGGCGCCACGGAGGCGCCGATGGCGTTGGCGCCGGGCCGCAGGAGGGAGGTGACGTCGTACGTCTGGCTACTGGACGCGTTCGCGGTAGTCGGTCCAGCCGGGGGCGAGCTGGTCGCGGCCCACCCGGCGGCCGTTGAGGTGGGCCTCGTACAGGCCGAGAGCCGTGGCGTACAGGCGTGCGCGGGCCACCTTCTTGCGGGGCAGTGTGAACTCGTGCCGCAGCTGGTTGGCGGCGAACGACGCCGGGACGACCCTTCCCCAGGGACCCGATCCCCACGCGGCGGCCGGCTTGGCCGCGGGCCAGCCGCTGTCGTCGAAGTCGTCCCCGCGCCAGTCGGCCGCGGGCTGCGCGTCCGTCGCCTTCCAGGAGGCGTCGGTGACGATCCGCTGTTCGCCGGACGGCGTGCGCAGCGTGAGAACGGCGACCCAACCAGCGGGTCCCGCGGTCGCGTTGGCCGCCGCCACCGTGAGGACGTTGCGTCCCGGGCGCAGCCGGGCGAGGACGTCGACGACGGCGGGACGGCGCCAGCCCTCGTTGTCCGTCGCCAGGTCGGTGCGGGCCACCTCGGCGCCGTTCACCGAGAGTGAGAAAACGTTGTCAGCGCTGATGGCCACCTTCGCCGCCGTCACGTCGGCGGGGAGATCGACGACTCGCCGGAACCATCGGGTGCCCGCCGGAGCGCTGCTCGCCGGGTCTCCCTCGGGGAACCAGATCCAGGAACTGCCTTCGAGGGAGGGCGCGTCCGTGAGGACCGGGGGAGCGGATACCCAACTCGCCGACCATCGCGCCGAGTCCATGAGACCGGTCTCCCACCAGGACGGCGCGCTCCAGCCGGAGGCCGCGCCGTCGGTGTCCCAGACCCGCACGGACCAGAAGTAGCGCGTCTGCGGGGCGAGTCGGGGGCCCGCGTACGGGACCAGGACGGACTGGTCGGACGTCACCTTTCCGCTGTCCCAGACGTCCGGGTGGGACAGGCTCGACGCGCTGGTGGCGACGCGGACCTGGTAGGCGGCCTGGCGCATCCCCGGCTTGTCCGAGGCCATCGGCCAGCTCAGCCGGGGGTGTTGCGCGTCGAGACCCAAGGGGTGCTGGACGTATTCGACGGTCGGAGTGGTGATGCGCGGAGCTCCGCGCGGCGCGGTCCGGGCGGACGCCGGCGCGGCCCCCGCCCCGACCGGGGGCCCACCCCGGGGCCGGACGGCGACGGCGCCCCCCCCCCCCCCCCCGAACCCCCCCCCCCGAATACGTAACCCCCCGCG